>NZ_JBEZBW010000025.1:0-86847 GCF_040647305.1 Saccharothrix sp. NPDC042600
CCATCGACGTGCCGCTCAACGTGTTGACCGCCGTGTCGCCGGAGTTCCAGGCCGACTTGATGCCGCCCACCGCCACGTCGGCGGCCGGCCTGCCGGCTCGGGTCGGGTGGGTCGTCGGGGATGCCGGGCGGTTGCCGGTGGCCGGTGGGTCGGTCGAGTTGGTCGTCGGGAACCCGCCCTGGGGGCGGCAGGTGGCGGTGCGGGGGTCGGCTGACCGGTTCTGGCGGGAGGTCCGGCGGGTGCTCGTGCCCGGTGGGCGGGCCGTGCTGCTCGTGCACGACGCCGACCTGCGCGGGGTGCCCGTCGTGGACCGGCGGCCGGTGAGCCTGTTCGGGGCCTGGGCGGAGATCGTCACCATCGCAGCAGGAGGGTGACCGCCACGACCGCCGCCGACACCGCGACCAGCCAGGGCGTCCACCGCAGCGCCCGGGCGCGGCGCCGGGTGTCGGCGGCGGTCCGCGGCTCGGCCGCCGACACCGCGCAGGCGAGCACGTAGACGAGTTGCCCCACGACCACCACCACGGCCAGCACGGCCGGCGCCCATCCCGCGTCCACCCGACCCATCCTGCCAATCACTTGCAACAAAGCCACGGAGGCGGTGGTCACAACGCCCGCGCGGGACTACCGTTGCCCCATGACGGACCCTGCGCTGGACCTGCAGCGCGCCGAAACGCTGGAGGACGTGCACCGGGTCCTCCGCACCGCGGCGCGAAGACTCACCCGCGCGGACGGCGCGACCTTCGTCCTCCTCGACGGCGACCGCTGCTACTACGCCGACGAGGACTCCATGAGCCCCCTGTGGAAGGGCCAGCGGTTCCCGGCGGCCACGTGCATCAGCGGGTGGGCGATGCACCACCGGGAGACCGTGGCCATCCGCGACATCACCCTCGACCCACGCGTGCCGCAGGAGGCCTACCGGCCGACGTTCGTGCGCAGCCTCCTGGTCACCCCGATCCTGGACCCGGAGCCGATCGGCGCGCTCGGCGCGTACTGGGCCACCCCGCACGCCGCGACCGAGGCCGAGGTGGCCGCCCTCCAGGCCCTCGCCACGGCCGCGGCCCCGGCCCTGGCCCGCTTCCCGGACGGCATCCCGTCCCGCGACTTCACCGCCTGACCCACCGCCCGCTGTCGGTCCCCCGTGCGACGATGGGACCGGGGGCGGGAGGCCAGGCCCGGCTCACCCCGCGCTCACCGCCGCCAGCCCGGCGTGGGCGCGACGCCGCTCGTGCTGCTCGCCGATCTCGGCGGCCACGTGCAGGGCCAGCGTGAAGTGGCGGACCGCGCCGTCCCGGTCGCCCGTCGCCGACCACGCCTCCCCCAGCCCGTTGTGCGCCTGCGCCACCAACCGCCGGTCACCGGCCAGTTCGGCCCGCTCACACGCCTTGCGGTGGAACAGGAACGCGTCCCGCACCCGGCCCATCCGCAGGCTCACCACCCCCTGGTGGTAGCGGACCTCGGCGGTGACCATCGGGCTCCGCGACGACCGCGCCAACGCCAACGCCCGCTCCAGCTCCGCCAACGCCGCCCCCTGCCGCCCGAGGTCGCTGAGCAGCGCGGCCCGGTGGCAGGCGATGAACGACGCCGCGACCCCGTCACCCGACTCCCGCGCCGACCGCAGCGCCTCCTCCAGCACCTCCTCCGCCCGCGCGAAGTCCCCCACCCGCCGGCACGCCTCACCGAGGTTGGCCAGCACGTGGTGCGACCGCGTCCGGCCCGCCGACCGCTCCAGCAGGTCCACCGCCTCGGCGAACCGGCCGCTGTGGGAGTGCAGCAGCGCGAGGTTGTTCAGCACGGCCGGCAGGGCCGGGTGGTCGGGCGGGCACAGCGCGCGGGCGCGGGTCAGGTGGTCGAGCGCGGATTCGTTGCGCCACAGGCGGAACAGGGCCGTGCCGACCCGGTTCAGCACCTCGACGCCCTCGCCGGCGGCCAGGGCGCGCTGGTGCAGGGCGAGGGCGTCCTCGCGGTGGCCGCCGTCGTCCAGGTACCGCCACAGGACACCCGCGACCGACACCGCGAAGGCCGGGTCGTCCACGGTGGCGGCGAGGATGCCGGCGCGTTCGGCGTCCAGCCACGCGTGCGCGGCGGCCCGGTCGGGGAAGTCGACCACCGGACCGGGCGCCGCGGCCACCTCCGGCCGCCGGGCGTCCTCGAACGGCGCCAGCACGTCCATCGCGCGGGCGGCGGTGTGCAGGTACCAGGCGCGCAGGGGTGTCAAGGGCGCGGGTTCGGCCAGTTCGGCGGCGTAGGCGCGGAGCAGGTCGTGCAGCCGGTAGCGGCCGGCGGCGGAGTCCTCCACCAGGTGCGCGCGGACCAGGACGTCCAGCAGCCGCCGGGTCTCGCGCTCCGACAGCCCGCCCAGCGCCGCCACGGCCCGCGCGTCCACGTCGGGCCCCGGCGGCCGGCCGACCAGCCGGAACACCCGGGCCGCCGCCGCGGGCAACCGCCGGTAGGACCACGAGAACACCGCCCGCACGGACGTCACCGGGTCACCGCCCGCGTCCAACGCGTCCAGGCCGGCAGCCCGCCCCGGGTCGGCGGCCCGCGCATCCCGACCCGGAGCCGGTCCCAGGTCCGCCACCAGCCCGGCCACCGTCCCGCCGCGCCGGGACCGGACCGACTCGGCGGCCACCCGCAGCGCCAGCGGCAGCCGGGCGCACCGCTCCACCAGGGCCGCCGTGGCGGCCGGGTCCGCGTCCACCCGGTCGCCGAGGGTCGCGCGCAGCAGTTCGACCGCGTCGGCCGGGGGCAGGCGATCCACGTCCACGCGGTGCGCGCCCTCCCGCGCCACCAGGCCGGCCAGCGAGTCCCGGCTGGTCACCAGCACGCGGCAGGTCGGCGACCCCGGCAGCAACGGCCGGACATGGGCCGCGTCGCGGGCGTTGTCCAGCACGAACAGCACCCGCCGGCCGTCCACGACGCTGCGCAGCCGCGCGGCGCGGACCACCGGGTCCAGCGGGATGCCGTCGGACCGCACGCCGAACGCCCGCAGCAGCACGGCCAACGCCTCCTCCGCCGGCAGCGGCGGCTCGGGACCGAACCCGCGCAGGTCGAGGTAGAGCCGCCCGTCGGGGAACCGGTCGCGCGCCGCGTGCGCCCACCGCACGGCCAACGCCGTCTTCCCCACGCCCGCCGTGCCGACGATCGCGGTCACCGGCGCGGAACCGTCCAGTTCGGACAGTTCGGCGGCCCGGCCGGTGAACCCCCGCACGTCCAGCGGCAACTGGGACGGCACCTCCGCGGGCTCCGCGGCGAGCACGCGTTGTTCCAGTCGGCGCAGCTCCACCCCCGGTTCCAGGCCCAGCTCGTCCACCAGCACCCGCCGCGCGGCGCGGTAGGCCGACAGGGCTTCCGCCCGCCGCCCGGCCCGGTGCAAAGCGGTCATCAGCAGCACGTGCAGCCGTTCACGCAACGGGTGTTCGGCCACGACGCCGGTCAGCTCGGTGACCACCGCCGCGTTCCGGCCGCGGGCCAGTTCCGCCTCGCACAGCACTTCCACCGCGGTCAGCCGGCGGTCGTGCAGCCGGCGCGCCTCGGCGGCGGGCGCGTCCAACCCGTCGTAGGGCTCGCCCCGCCACAGGTCCAGCGCCGCCCGCGCCAGGCCGGCGGCGCGCTCCGGGTCGCCCGCCGCCCCCTGCGCCCGCGCGACCAGCGCCTCGAACCGCTCGGCGTCCAGCTCGCCGGGCCCCACGACCAGCCGGTAGCCGCCGCCGCCGAACACCAGCCGGTCCGGTTCGCCCAGCGCCCGCCGCAGCTTGTGGACGTGCAGGTGGAGCTTCTGCGGTGCGCGCGGGTCGCGGCGGCCGGCCCACAGCGCGTCGGCCAGCGCGTCCACCGGCACCTCGTGGTTGGCCCGCGCGAGCAGCACCGCGAGCAGGACCCGTTGCAGCCGCCCCGCGGGCGCGCCTCCGGGACGCACCTCCAGCGGGCCGAGGACCGCGAACTCCACCCGACCACCCCCGCCGGCCAGTCTGGCCGTGCCGCGCCCGGCGGACGGTGGAAACGGGGGTGGAAGCGTCCGGATGGCGGACACATCGCGGGGAAAGCGGCAGGAAAGCGGCGTTCCCGAGCATTGCGGCACCCCAGGGGGAACCGCCCCGGGATCGTGAGGAGGAACCATGACGAAGCTCCGGCAGCGCCTGCTGCTCCCGCTGCTCGCGGCACTGAGCGGCCTGCTGCTGATGGCCGCGCCCCAGGCGGCCCAGGCCGCTCCCGCCGAGGCCGGGTTCGGCGCGCTCGGCGTCGTCGCCTACCCGCCGACGTGCTGGAACAAGGTCTGGTCACCCGACGGTGGCGCGATGACCTGCTTCAACCCGACCGGCGAGCACATGTACGTCTGCGACATCAAGGCCGACGGCCACCACGCCGCCGCCTGGTTCAAGGGCACCTACGACACCTACGGCGGCTACCGGCACAACTACGAGGGCAACGGCACCTGCCTGGACGTGGACTTCGACATGCCGGAGAACACGGCCATCAAGTACGACTCCCGCAACATGGAGGGCGACACCCTGCTCAGCGTGAGCGCCCCCACCGGTTGGATCAGCGCCAACGGCTGAGCCGGGTTGGATCCGTCCGCACCGGGTAGTTCCCCGGTGTGGACGGATTCCTCGGCATCTACCTCAGGGACCAGCTCGCGCTCGGCGTCGGGTGGCGGGAGCTGGCCCGGCGGGCGCGGCGCAACAACCGGGGCACGCCGCTGGGCGAGGCGCTGGCGGAGGTCGCGGAGGAGATCGCCCAGGACGTCGAGGTGTTCCGGTCGATCATGGGGCGGCTGGGCGTGCGGACCGACCCGGTGCGGACCGCGCTCGCGACCGCCGGTGAGCGGCTCGGGCGGTTCAAGCGCAACGGCCGGCTGGTCGGCTACTCGCCGCTGAGCCGGTTCGTGGAGCTGGAGGCCCTGACCATGGGCATCGACCGCAAGAAGCAGCTCTGGCACACCCTGGGCGACCTCGCCGACCTGCGCACCCGCCTGCCGGACGTGGACTTCGACGAGCTGGCCGCCCGCGCGGAACGGCAGCGGCGGCGCCTGGAGCCGTTCCGGCGGCGGGTCGGGTCGGAGGTGTTCACAGGAGGGCCGCCACGAGCGTGACCGCCGGGGGCAGGAACTGGCTCACCGCACCGGTCCAACCGGTGCCGCGCGGCCGGCCCAGGGCGAGGGCGTCGGACACCGCCAGCACGATGCCGGCCAGCGCCATGAACCCGCACGTGTAGAGCACGAGGGTGCGGCCGGCGGTCTCGGCCCCGGTGTTGAGCAGGACCAGGCCGAGGATCGTGCCGCCGCCCAGGAACAGGTTGTAGAAGCCGACGTTGAACGACCACAGCCGGATCGCCGGCAGGTCCTTCGCGGCGAGCTTGAAGACGCCCCGGTGGACCGCGGGCCGGTCCATCAGGAACGACTCGAACACCCACACCACCACGTGGATCAGCGCGGCCAGGCCGGCCGCGACCTGCGCGACGGCGTTCACGACGGCCAGTCCCCGACCGTGACGCCGTGCCGGGCGGCGATCTCGCCGAGAGCGCCCGCGGCCTCGGCGAACGGGGTGCCCGGTGGGACGGCGGCGTCCACGTCGACGAAGAAGCGGCGCATCCGGTCGGTGGGGCTGATGGCGAGCAGCTTCACGGTCGGGGTGTGGACGGTGAGGGTGTGGTGGGCGCCCGGCGGGATGGTGAGGGTGCTGCCGGGGCCGAGGTCGTGGACCTCCCCGTCGACCAGGACGGCCGTGCGGCCGTGCAGGACGTAGAAGGTCACGCCCCACGGGGTGGCGTGCGGCGGCACGGTGGGTCCGCGCGGGATGTCCACCTCGAACAGGTCGAAGCCGCCGGTCTGCCCCTCGTGGGCTTTCACGGTGAAGGTCGCGTCCGGCGAGACGAGTTCGACGCCTTCGCCGGCGGCGTTCAGCACAGTCGTCATGCGCCCAGGGTGGGCACCGGTCCGCGCGCCCTCCATCCCGGAAAAGTGGGATGCCCGCACCGCCGTTCCCGGGCGCATACTCCGAGGCGTGTGGGAAGGCCGGGCACGCTCCGCGCGGCGCGACGTCGCCGCCCTCGCCTCGGCGGGCCTCGGGGTCGCCGAGCTGCACGCCGCCGCCATCGAGCTGGTCGAGCGGGTGGTGCCCACCGACCTGACCTGTTGGGCGTCGCTGGACCCGGACACCGTCGCGATCAGCAGCATGACCAGCGGCGCGACCCGCATCCCGCCGCGCTTCGAGCCGTTGCTGGCGACCTTCGAGTACGGCGGGGGCGAGCCGCTCACGTTCGCCGAGCTGGCCCGGCGGCCGGCGGCGGTGGCGCGGCTGTCCGAGCTGCCCGACCGCGACCGGGCGCGCTGCGGCCGGCTCAACGAGGTGTGGCGGCCGTTGGGGCTCGCGCACGAGCTGCGGGTCGTGTTCCGGGTGGACGGTGCGTGCTGGGGCGCGGCGGGCCTGGTGCGGCGCGGCGAGTTCAGCGACCGGGAGGTCGAGTTCGTCGAGTCGGTCGCGCCGGCGCTCGCGGCGGCGACCCGGCTGGCGGCGCGGTTCGGCGGCGCGGGCGGCGAGGAACCGCCGGGGATCGTCGTGGTGGGGCCGGACGGGGTGGTGCGCGCGGCGACCGGTGCGGCGCGGGCCTGGGAGCGGGAGCTGGACCGGATCGCGCCCGGCCGGTTCGCGGTGCTGGTGCGGGCGGCGGCGACGGGGGCGCGGGCGTCGACGGCGGGGACGTTCCGGGCGCGGGTGCGGGACGCGGCGGGCGGCTGGGTGCGGCTGTGCGGTGACCGGCTGGTGGGTGGCGCGGAGGACGACGACGTGGCGGTGACCGTCGCGCGGGCGACCGGTGCGGACCTGATGGCGTTGCGGTGCGCGGCCTACGGGTTGACCGCGCGGGAGCGCGAGGTGTGCGACCAGGTGGTCGCCGGTCTGTCCACTGTGGACATCGCGGACCGGCTCGCGATCTCCGCGCACACCGTGCAGGACCACCTCAAGTCGGTGTTCGCCAAGCTGGACGTGCGCAGCCGCGGCGGCCTTGTTGCCACTCTGCGGCGGGAACAAGCCGCCGGCTGAAGGTCAAGCGACGATCGACGGGGTCCCTCGGGGCGCCGCTTGGGTCATCATGGCGCGGGCCTTGTCCCCTTCCCTGCACGGAGGACTCCGCATGTTCCACAACGACAAGGCGGGGCGCAGCCGCGGCGCCCTGCTCACCGGCGCGCTCGCCCTGGGCGCGCTGACCGTCCTCGGGCCGTCCGCCGACGGCAGCACCGCCGTCGCCGAGCGCTCCGCCGACTGCGCCGTCGAGACCCACTCGGCCGCGCGCGGCAAGCCGGGCAGCACCGGCCAGGACCGCAACGAGATCAGCCAGGCCGAGGCCGAGCGCATGAACCGCGACCTGCGCGAGCGCGTGGCGCGGGCGTCCGGCGACCTGACCGCGGCGGCCGGCGGCACCATCCCCGTCGTGTTCCACGTGGTGACCGGGACCGGCGGCGTCGGCAACGTCTCCGACGCCACGATCACCGAGCAGATGAAGGTGCTGAACGCGGGCTTCGCGGGCGCCGAGGCCCCGGGCGTCGCGGCGAACACCGGCTTCACGTTCGTGCTCCAGGAGACCAAGCGCTGGTCGAACAACACGTGGTTCACCGGCGCGGACCGGTCGCGGGTGGAGAAGCAGATGAAGTCCGCGACCCGCGTCGGCGGCGCGGCCACGCTCAACGTGTGGTCGGTGGACATCGACGGCCTGGGCTACGCGACGTTCCCGAGCTGGTACGAGCGCAGCCCGCAGCTCGACGGCGTCGTGATCGACTGGACGAGCGTGCCGGGCGGCAGCGCGACCAACTTCGACCTGGGCAAGACCCTCACCCACGAGGTCGGCCACTGGATGGGCCTGTGGCACACCTTCCAGGGCGGCTGCACGACGACCAACGACGAGGTCGCCGACACGCCGGCGCAGTCCAGCTCGACGTCGGGCTGCCCGGACGGCCGGGACTCGTGCAACCTGCCGGGCCTGGACCCGATCCACAACTACATGGACTACTCGTACGACAGTTGCTACAACCAGTTCACGCCGGGCCAGAACACCCGCATGCAACAGGCCTGGACCGCGTACCGCAGCGGTCGGTAGTTCGGTCGGACGGGTCCTTCGCTCCGGTGAGGGGCCCGTCCGGCTTTGCGGCTCGGCGGGGTGATGGACAACCGAGACGGGCGGGCCGACGGTGCGCGCGGACGGCTCGCCCGGCGCAGCCGGGCTCTTGCGGCGCAGCCGCTTCCGTCGGCGCAGCCGGCGGGCGGCGCAGCCGTGGCTTGTGCGGGGTCGGCGGCGGGGGTGGGTGGGCGGGGCTGCTCACCGCCACCGAACCCACGAACCGGACCCGACGCACCGCTCCCGCGACCCGACCGCCGAGCCGACCCCGCCGAGCCGACCGCCGCCCGGACCGTCTCAACCGGCACCCCGAACCGACTCGTCGCCGACCTCCCCCGACACACCGGCGAAAAGATCACCCGATGAGCGGAAGGCGGCCCGTCCGCCCAGCACAACCCCGTTCGAGATGTGCCGAACCATGACGACTCCTCACCGACTCCGTGTAGTTTTGGAAATGACCGTGCGCCCGAGGCAAGCGAGCGGGCCCGCGGGCGGGCGGACCCGGAATGCCAGGAGCCAGGGTGGAGTTTCGGATTCTCGGGCCTTTCGAGGTGCACGGCACGACCGGCAGGGCGCGGCTGGGTGGGGCCAAACAGACCGCGCTGCTCGCCACGCTCACCGCCCAGGCCAACCGCCTGACCACGGTGGACCACCTCGTCGAGTCCACGTGGGCGGACGCGCCCCCGGCCGGGGTGACCGCGGCCGTCCACACGTACGTCTCCCGGCTGCGCCGGGCCTTCGACGCGGTCGAACCGGACGGTGGCGCGCGCATCGTCACCCGGCCCACCGGGTACCTGCTGCGGCTCGCACCGCACGAACTCGACCTCGAACTGTTCCGCGGTCACGTCGCGCGGGGCCGGGAGGCCGCCGCCGCGGGTCGGTTCGCCGAAGCCTCCGCCGAACTCAACGCGGGGCTCAAGCTCTGGCGCGGACCGGCCTTCGTGGACGTCCTCTCCGACCTGTTGCACCGCACCGAGGTGCCGCGGCTGACCGAGGAGCGGCTGGGCGCGCTGGGCCGGCGCATCGACGCCGACCTCGAACTGGGCCGCCACGCGGACCTGGTCGGCGAGCTGCGGGCGTTGACCGTGGAGCACCCGCTGCGCGAGCAGTTCTGGGGCCAGCTCATGCTCGCGCTCTACCGCGACGGCCGCCAGGCCGAGGCCCTCCAGACCTACCAGGAGGTCCGCACGCTGCGGATCGACCAGCTCGGCATCGACCCCGGCCCGGAACTCCAGCAACTGCACCAGGCGATCCTGTCCAACGAGCCGGCGCTGAACGAGCCCGCGTCCGCGCCGCCGCCGCGCACGATGCCGCCGCCCATGCAGCTGCCCGCGGACATCGTCGGCCTGGTGGGCCGGGACCGCGTCGCCGACGAGGTGGCCGACGTCCTCGGCTCGGGCCACGACGCGCTGCCGATCGCGGTGCTGTCCGGCCTGCCCGGCGTGGGCAAGACCGCGCTGGCCACGCACATCGCGCACCGCCTGCGCAAGCGCTTCCCCGACGGCCAGCTCTACATGAACCTGCGCGGCTACGCCCAGACCGAGCCGGTGGCGCCGGCCCGCGTGCTGGCGCGGTTCCTGCGCTCGCTGGGCCTGTCCCCCGACCTCGTGCCGCTGGACGTGGACGAGCAGGCCGCGGTCTACCGGTCGCTGCTGGCCGACAAGCAGGTCCTGGTGGTGCTGGACAACGCCAACGCCGCCGAGCAGGTCCGGCCGCTGCTGCCCGCCGACCCGGGCTGCGCGGTGCTGGTGACCAGCCGCGACCCGCTGGCGGGACTGGCGGTGCGGGAGGGCGCGATCCGGTTCGACCTGGACGTGCTGTCCCCGCCGGACGCCTACGCGCTGCTGGTGTCCCTGCTCGGCCCGGGCCTGGCCGCCGACCCGGAGGCGCTGGACGAGCTGGCCGCGCTGTGCGGGTACCTGCCGCTGGCGCTGCGCATCGCCGCCGCGAACCTGACCGCCCGCGTGCCGAGCACGTCGGTGCGCGAGTACGTGGACCGGCTGCGCGACGGCAACCGGCTGGCCGCGCTGGCCGTGGAGAACGACGAGCAGACCGGCGTGCGGGCCGCGTTCGACCTGTCCTACGAGTCGCTGCGGCCGGCGGCGGCGCGCCTGTTCCGGATGACGGCCCTGGTGCCGGGCCCGGACTTCACGCCGCACGCGGCGGCGGCGCTGGTGGGCACCGACCCGGGCCGGGCGCGGGAGCTGCTGGGCGTGCTCGCGACCGCCGCCCTGGTGCAGGAGGCCGGGCCGGACCGGTTCCAACTGCACGACCTGGTCCGCGACTACGCGCGCCAGCGCGGCCTGGCCGAGGACGACGAGCCGACCCGCACCGCGGCGTTCGAACGCCTGCTGTCGCACTACTTCCGCGCCACGCGCACCGCGTCCGGGCTGATCGAGCCGATCCGCAAGCCCCCGGAGGAGCCGCCCGGCCTGCGCGACACGGTCGTGCCGGAGCTGAAGGACCGGGCGACCGCGACGGCGTGGTTCGAGCAGGAGTACCCGAACCTGCACGCCGCCGTCGACCACACCGCCGAGCACGGCCCGCACCGGTACGCGTGGCACCTGGCGGACGCGATGTCCTCGCCGCTGGCGCTCGCGCCCCGGTTCGGCGAGTGGGTGACGGTCACCCGGACCGCGCTGCGCGCCGCCACCGCGGCGGGCGACCAGGCCGGTGAGGCGATCACGCTGGTCAGCCTGGGCCACGCGTACAACACGACCGGCCGCATGGCGGACGCGATCGACACCCTGGAACGGGCGCTGGACCTCTACGTCGAACTCGACCGGCCGGTGTACCAGTTGCCGTGCCACCACACGCTGGGCATGTCGCTGATGTGGACCGGGCGGCTGGCCGAGGCGTGCGCGCACTTCAAGCGGACGATCGAGCTGACCGAGACGGTGGACGTCGGCTACTACCGCGCGGGCGCGGTGCACGGCCTGGGCGTGGCCTACCGGTACCAGGGGCTGCTGCCCGAGGCGCTGGAGCAACTGCTCACCTCGGTGACGCCGGAACCCGCGCCGGACGAGTCGTACGTGCAGGTGTCGTGGCGGTTCAGCCTCGGGCTGACCTACCGCGACCTGGGCCGGTTCGACGAGGCCGTGCACCAGCTGAAGGCGACGCTGGCCGCCTACGAGCGGATGGGCAACGCGTTCGGCACCAGCCGGTGCCTGGTGGCGCTGGCGGGCATCCACGCGTGGCGCGGGCGCGCCGCCGAGGCCCTGGTCGCCGCGCAGCGCGGCCTGGACCTGAGCCGGCAGGTCAAGCACCGGCGGACCGAGGTGGACGCGTTGAACGCCCTGGGCGCGGTGCACGCCGTCCAGGGGCAGCCCGACCGGGCGCGGACCCGCCACGCGGAGGCGCGGGCGATCGCCGGCACGATGGGGCCGTACCTGTTCGGGCTCCTGGAGGCGGAGATCGGGCTGGCGTCGACGACCACCGCGCTGGGCGACCTGCGCGCGGCGCGGCGGCACGCGGACAACGCCCTGACCCGCGTCCGGGAGAGCGGTTTCCGACTGCACGAGCCCGCCGCGCACCTCGCGGCGGCCCGGGTCGAACTCGCGGCGGGCGACCCCGTCGCCGCCGCCCGGCACGCCGAGGAAGCGCTGTCCTCGGCGCGGGAGACGACGCGACCGGCCTGGGAGGAACGCGCGCGGGCGCTGCTGGACCGCGTCCACGTGCCGGCGGCCAACCGGTCGTCGGAGCACTGACACGACAAGTCGACTCATCGACGAGAAGATCGGGGATCATGAGCGCGCCTGACGCGTCGCCGATCGCGCTGGACGACGACTTCATCCAGCGACGGCACAACTTCTACCAGCGGTTACGGGAGGACGGCCCGGTCCGCCGGGCCACCTTGCCCAACGGTCTGCCGGTGTGGCTGGTGACCCGGCACGCCGACGCCCGCGAGGCGCTGGCCAGCCCGCTGCTCAGCAAGGACTCCCAGCGCGCCGCGCCGCTGCACGACGAGCAGGAGGAGCGCGGCGTCCAGGTCACCCGGCTGGCCAAGATCCTCCAGTCCCACATGCTCAACCTCGACCCGCCCGACCACACCCGGCTCCGCAAGCTGGTGACCAGCGCGTTCACCCAGCGCCGCGTCGAACTGCTGCGCACCCGCGTGGAGGAGGTCACCGACCGCCTGCTCGACGGCCTCGCGGGCCGCGCCGAAGTGGACCTGCTGGGCGAGTTCGCCTTCCCCCTGACCGTGACCGTCATCGGCGAGCTGTTCGGCGTGCCGGCCGACGAGCGGGACTCGTTCCGCGCCCTGTCCGACGGCATCGCGTTCGGCCGCACGCCCGAGGAGATGGGCGCGGCGTCCGCCGGGATGGCCGACTACCTGGCCGACCTGGTGGCCCGCAAGCGCGACAGCGCCGACGACGACCTGCTGGCCGACCTGATCCGCGCCCGCGACCTGGACGACCGGTTGGACGAGGACGAGCTGGTGGCGTCGGCGTTCCTGATGCTGACGGCGGGCTACGAGTCCACCGCGCAGTTCATCGGCAACGGCGTGCTGACCCTGCTCGCCCACCCGGACCAGTTGGCGCTGTTCAAGTCCGACCCCTCGCACGTCGTCGGCGCGGTCGAGGAGCTGCTGCGGTACGAGGGTCCGGGCAGCATGACCACCCTGCGGTTCACCACGGCCCCGCTGGCGCTGGGCGGCGTGGAGATCCCGGCCGGCGAGTTCGTGGTCGTGCTGGTGGGGGTCGTGAACCGCGACCCGGACCAGTTCCCCGACCCGGACCGGTTCGACATCACGCGGACCGACCAGCGGCACCTGGCGTTCGGCCACGGCGTCCACCGGTGCCTCGGTGCGCCGCTGGCCAGGCTGGAGGGGCGGATCGCGCTGGGCGGGCTGTTCGACCGGTTCCCGGACCTGGCCCTGGCCGTGGCGCCGGAGACCCTGCGGTGGAAGGACAGCGTCCTGTTCCACGGCCTCGACGCCCTTCCCGTCGTCCCCCAACCGAAGGAGGAGCAGTGACCACGCCGGACGAGCGGTTCGCGAGCGCCGCCGAGCCCGAGCGGTTGACCCGCGCGGCGGAAGCCGCCCGAGCCAACGGCCTCACCGTCGAGGTCGTGGACACCGTCGCCGAAGCCAGGAAGCTGGTCACCGACCAGCTCCCCACCGACAAGACGATCTTCACCTCCGCGAGCGAGACCCTGCGCCTGTCGGGGATCGCGGAGGACATCGACAGGTCGGGCCGGTTCACGTCGGTCCGAGCCCAGCTGGAACTGGATGGAGTGGACCGCGACCCGAACCAGGTCCGGCTCCGCACGGCCACACCGGATGTGGTCGTGGGCAGCGTCCACGCGGTGACCGAGCAGGGCCACCTGGTGGCGGCGTCGGCCACCGGGAGCCAGTTCGTCCCTTACGCCTTCGGTGCCGGCCAGACCATTTGGGTGGTCGGGGCGCAGAAGGTCGTGCCGGACCTGGAAACCGCGTTGACCCGCATCCGGACCTATTCGCTGCCCAAGGAGAACGAGCGCTGCCTGGCTGCTTACGGGCAGCCCAGCGTCCTGTCGAAGATCCTGATCATCGAGCGTGAGATCTTCCCGGGGCGGGCCACGCTGGTCCTGGTTCGGGAGCCGATCGGGTTTTGAGGGTGGTGGTGGGCGGTTCGCCGGAGGCTCCGGGGGGCCGCCTGCCGGCGCGGGTTCAAGCGGACGCGCTGGCGCGCTCTCAAGCCCAAAAGCCCAAAAGCCCAAAAGATCAAAAGATCAAAAGATCAAAAGCGGCTGGGGAGGCCTCCAGTGGGGGGGGAAGGGCCTGCGTGTTCCCCACCGCATGACCTGGCGGAGCCAACCACACTTTTCGGGGGTCGGTCGAAAAACTTTGCTCGTTCCTCGCAAACTTTTTGGCCCGACCCCCGAAAAGTGTGGTAGCCCTTCGGGCAGGTCATACGGTGGGGAACACGAAGGCCCCTTGTGGCTGGTAGCTCAGCCGCCGCTGCGCGGCGAAGGACCGCGCTGCGCGCGTGGTTAGAGGTTGTGGCGGGTGGTGGGGGCCGTCCAGTTTGCTTCCGGGCCCAAGGGGACCAGGCCTGAGGGGTTGATCCACGTGTGGGTCAGGAAGTAGTGGCGTTTCGTTTGCTCGAAGTCGGTCGTCGAGCTGAACGCGTCCAGGCTGTAGAGGTCGCGGGCGTATGCCCACAGGTTCGGGTAGTCGACCAGCCGCCTCAGGTTCGCCTTGAAGTGCGTGACGTACACCGAGTCGAACCTCGCCAGCGTCACGAACAGGCGCACGTCCGAGTCCGTCAACCGGTCGCCGAACAGGTACCTCCGGGTCGCCAGGCGCTCTTCCAACCGGTCCAGCGCGTCGAACAGCGACAGGACCTCGCGTTCGTAGTCCTCTTGCGTCTTGGCGAACCCGCACCGGTACGGTCCGTTGTGGACCCTCTCGTACAGGAACTCGTTCAGGTCGTCGATCTCCGCCCGCAACGGTTCCGGGTACAGGTCCACGTCGTTCGCCGCCCACTCGTCGAACGCCGTCGCCACGTCGATGCTCAAGTGGCGGAAGTCGTTGCTGGCTATGCGCTTCTCCACCTTGTCCCACAGCACCGGCACGGACACGTGGCCGTCGTGGTCGGGGTCGGTGGCCGTGTAGGCCTCGCTCAGCAACGAGAAACCGTTCAGGTGGTCCAGGTCGTGGCCGTCGCCCTCGCGGAAGGCCCAGCCCCGGCCGTCGCGCATCGGGTCCACCGCGGACACCGAGATCACGTGCTCCAGGCCCTTCAGCTTCCGGGTGATGGTCACCCGTTGGCAGAACGGGCAGGACTGGGCGACGTAGAGGTGGTACCGGCCGGGTTCGGCCCGGTGGCCGCTGGAGCCGTCGGCGGTGATGCGGTTCGGGAAAGCGGGTCCGGGGCGGGCCGACGCGCCCGGTTTCGGTTTGGGGGCGTAGGGACCGTAGGTCGCGAAGTCCACCGGGCTCGCGGCCTTGGGTGGCGTGGTCATGCCGGTTCCCTTCTGGGTGTGTGGGGGACAGCGGAGATCAGCGCCCGGGTGTGCGGGTGCCGCGGGTCGGTGAAGACCTCGTCCACGGGGCCGGTCTCCACCACCCGACCGGCCTTCAGCACCGCCACGCGGTCGGCGACCTGGCGCACCACGGCCAGGTCGTGCGAGATGAACACCACGCCCAGGCCCAGCGCGGCCTGCAGGTCCACCAGCAGCCGCAGCACCTGCGCCTGCACCGAGATGTCCAGCGACGACGCCGGCTCGTCGCACACCAGCAGGTCGGGGCCCGGTGCGACGGCCCGCGCGATGGCCACCCGCTGGCACTGGCCGCCGGACAGCTCGCCCGGCCGCCGCGCCAGCAGCCCGACCGGCAGGGCCACCTGCTCGGCCAGCTCGTGGACCCGGGCCGGGGAGGCATCCAGGCCGAAGGCGCGCAACGGTTCCGCGATCAGGTCGAACGCGGTGTAGCGGGGGTCCAGGCAGGTGAACGGGTCCTGGAAGACCAGCTGGACGCGCCGCCGGAACCGGCGCAGCTCCGCGCCGCGCAGCGCCGCCAGGTCCGCGCCGTCGAACAGGACGCGGCCCGCGGTGGCGTCCTCCAGCCGCACCAGCAGCCGGGCCACGGTCGACTTCCCCGCCCCGGACTCCCCGACCAGCGCCAGCGTCTCGCCGCGCGCGACGGTGAACGTCACGTCGTCCACGGCGGTGGTCCGCTTGCGGCCGGCGCCGAACCGGGACCCGGTGAACACCTTGGTCAGGCCCCGGACGTCCAGCAGGGTCTCGTCGGTCGCCGACGACGGTCGCAGGCGGGCCGAGTTCAGGCTGGGGGCGTCGGCCACGAGTTGCCGGGTGCGCGGGTGGTCGGGGGCGTCGAGGACCCTCGCCGGCGGGCCCTCCTCCACCACCTCGCCGTCGGCCATCACGACGACGTGCTCGGCGCGTTCGGCCGCGATGCCCAGGTCGTGCGTGATCAGGACCAGCGCGGTGCCGGAGGACCGGGTCAGCGCGGTGAGGTGGTCGAGCACCTGCCGCTGCACGGTCGGGTCCAGCGCGGACGTCGGCTCGTCGGCCACGATCAGGTCCGGCTCGCCCGCCAGGGCCGCCGCGATGAGGACCCGCTGCCGCATCCCGCCGGACAGCTCGTGCGGGTACTGCCGCGC
This sequence comes from Saccharothrix sp. NPDC042600, assembly GCF_040647305.1. NCBI lineage: Bacteria > Bacillati > Actinomycetota > Actinomycetes > Pseudonocardiales > Pseudonocardiaceae > Saccharothrix > Saccharothrix sp. NPDC042600. The sequence continues at coordinate 16,215 of NZ_JBEZBW010000025.1, forward strand.
CCGCGCCGCCGCGTCCGGGAACCCGGCCACCTCCAGCAGCTCCACCGCGCGCCGGCGGGCGTCCCGGCGCGAGGCCAGCCCGTGCACCCGCAGCACCTCGGCGACCTGGGCCCCCACCGGCACGACCGGGTTCAGCGCGGCCGTCGGGTCCTGCGGAACCAGTGAGATCGACCGCCCGCGCACCGCCCGCATGCCGCGTTCGCCCAGCTCCAGCAGGTTCCGCCCGTCGAACTCGACCGTCCCGCCCAGCACCCGCGCCGACGGCGGCAGCAGGCCCAGGAGCGCGCGTGCCACCGTCGTCTTGCCCGACCCGGACTCGCCGACGACCGCCACCGTCTGGCCGTGCGCCACGGTCAGGTCGACGCCGGCCAGCGCCGGCGTCCCGCCGTAGGACACGCGCAACCCCCGCACCGCGAGCAGGCTCACCGCCGTCCCACCGCCCGGTGCAACGCGGTCACGGCCAGGGTCGTGCACACCACCATCGCTCCGGGGAACGCCGTGAGCCACCACGCCGTTCCCACGTAGTCGCGCCCGGAGGACGCCAGGGAGCCCCAGTCGGCGTCCGGTGGTCGCGGCCCGAAGCCCAGGAAGCTCAGCGAGGACGACGCCAGCAGCGCGACGCCGAGGCTCATCAGCGCCAACGTCAGCACGGGCCCGGCGGCGTTGGGGATGATGTGCCGCACCAGCACGGCGGCCGGCCGCACGCCGCTCACCGTCGCCGCCGCCACGTACGGCCGCGTCCGCACGTGCAGCACCTGCGCCCGCACCACCCGGCAGAACGGGGCGATCCCGGCCGCCGCGACCGCCACCGCCACGTTCACGACCGAACTGCCCAGGATGCCGATCACCGCCAACGCCGACAACAGCGCCGGGAACGCCAGCAGCACGTCCACCGCCCGCATCAGCAGGGCGTCCAGCCAGCCGCCGAGCATGCCCGACACCAGCCCGACCAGCGCGCCCACCACCAGCGACGCCGTCGCCGCCGCCAACGCGACCAGCACCGACACCCGTGAGCCGTGCACGACCCGGCTGAACAGGTCGCGGCCCAGCTGGTCGGTGCCGAACGGGTGGGCGAAGCTCGGCGGTTCCAGCATCGCGAGCGGGTCGATGCGGTCCGGCGCGGTCGGCGCGAGCAGGCCCGGCGCCGCCACGCACGCCACGACGAACGCCAGCACCAGCAACGACAGCACGACACCCGGGCGTTTCACGGTCAGTCCCTGATCCGGTCGGCGGTGACCCGGGGGTCCACCAGCACGTAACAGAGGTCCACCAGCAGGTTCACCACCACGTACAGCACGCCCAGCAGCGCGACCACCCCCTGCAACACGGGGATGTCGTGGTTGGTGATGGCCTGCAACGTCAACCGCCCCAGGCCGGGCCGCGCGAACACGGTCTCCGCGATCACCGCCGCCGCCAGCAGGTTGCCGACCGTCGTGCCCACCAGCGTGATGGTCGGGATGGACGCGTTGCGCAGCGCGTGCCGCAGCAGCACCCGCCACCGCCCGGCCCCCTTGGCGCGGGCCGTCACCACGTACGCCTCCGCGTCCACCGCCGCCAGCGACGTCCCCAGCACCTGCGCGATCACGCCGACGGCGGGCAGCGCCAGGGTCACCGCGGGCAGGACCAGCGCCGCGAAGCCGTCGTCGCCGGTCGCGGGGAACAGCGTGAGCCGGAACGAGAACACCTCGATCAGCAGCAACGCCACCCAGTACCCCGGCGTGGACATGAACACCACCGGCACGCCGTTGCACAACGACCGCACCGGGCCCGTCGCCACCCGCCCCAGCACCGCGATGCCCACGCCGAACACCAGCGACAGCACCAGCGCGAACAACGCCAGCTCCGCGCTGGCCGGGGCCACCGCCGAGATCGCCGACACGACCGGTTCGCCGGTCTGCACCGACCGGCCGAAGTCGCCGCGCACCGCGTCCGCGAGGAACCCGAGGTACTGCTCGTGCAGCGGCCGGTCCAGCCCGAGCTGGGCGCGCAGCGCCTGCTCCTGCTCGGGCGTGGGCACGGGCCCCGCGCCGGACAGCATCGTCTGCACGGGGTCGCCCGGCACGAGCTGCATCATCACGAACGACAGCGTCAGCACCGCCACCAGCACCGGCACCGCCGAGGCGAGCCGGCGGAGCACGAACCCGGCGCGGCGCACGGTCAGCGCGACACCCAGGCCTCGTGGAACGACGGCAGGCCCTGCGGGTCGAACACGATGCCGTGCGCGGCCTTGCCGACGCCCAACAGGTAGGTCGGGTCGTAGACGGGGATGGCGGTGGCGTTCTCGATCAGCGACCGCTGCACCTTGGCGTAGTTCTCGTCGCGCACCGCGTCGTCCACGGTCGCCGCGGCGGCGGACAGCAACCCGGGCACCTCGGGCGCGACCACCGCGGGCGTCCCGCCGCGCGGCGCGGTCAGCACGGTCCGCAGCACGTCGCCGTCCGCCCGCACGAAGCTGATGTCGCCCATCTGGAGTTCACCGCGCGCGGTCTTGGCGATCGCCTCGCCCATCGCCAGCGGCACCAGCTTGACGTCCACGCCGATCGCCTTGAGCTGCTGCTGCACGATCTGCGCCAACAGGTCCCGCTGCTCGCGGGTGGGCGAGATGAACGTCCACTCGACGCTCAACGGCTTGCCGTTCCGGGCCCGCGTGCCGTCGTCCTGCTTCTTCCACCCGGCCTCGTCGAGCAGCCGCTCGGCGGCGGCGGCGTCGAACTGGCTGGTGCCCAGGATCGAGGCGTAGCCGGGGGTCGCGCCGGTCAGCACGCTGGTCGCCCGCGGGTACTTGCCCTGGTAGAGGTTGTTGACCAGGGCCTCGGTGTCGATGCCCTTGGCGATCGCCTGCCGCACCTTCACGTCGGTCAGCGGCTCGCGGGCGGCGTTGAGGTTGAGCGTGTAGGCGATGCCGGGCTGGGCCTTGGCGAGCACCTCGAAACCGGCGCCCTTCAGCCCGTCGACCTCCTTGGGCGGGACGTTGGCGATGGCGTCCACCTGGTTGGTGCGCAGGCTGCCCATGCGCACGCCGTTCTCCGGGACGATGTTGATGGTCACCAGGTCCAGGTGGGGCGCGCCGCGGTGCGTGGCGGTCTCCGGGCCCCAGGTGTAGTCGGCGCGCTTGGACAGGGTGATGCTGGCCTGCGGCTGCCGCTCGGCGGCGACGAACGGGCCGCTGCCCACCGGCTTGCGGCACACGGCCTCGGGCCCGGCCTCGAACGCCTTCGGCGACTGCATGCCCAGGAACGCGGTGCTGGCGGCCTGCGGGAACGACGCGTTCGGGGCCTTGAACTTGACGGTGACGGTGCGCGGGTCGTCCACGGTCGTGCCGTCGTACCCGGCGAGCAGGCTGGCCGCGAGCAGCGACTTGGTGGCCGGGTTCACGATCCGGTCGAAGTTCGCCTTCACCGCCGCCGCGTCGAACGGCGCGCCGTCGCTGAAGGTGACGCCGGTGCGCAGGGTGAAGGTGAAGGAGGTGGCGTCGGGCGTGGCCGTCCACGACTCGGCGAGCCAGGGCTTGAGCTCCAGCGTCTTGGGGTCCTGCGCGACCAGCGAGTCCACCACGCCGCGCGTCACCAGCTGGGACGCGGCCGTGGGCGACTGGTGCGGGTCCAGGCAGCCGGGGTCGGCGTCGGTGGCGAACGTCAGCGTCCCGCCGGCCTTCGGCTGCGCCGGGGGCGCGGTGGTGTCCGGGGTGCTGGTGCTGCACCCGGCCGCGGCCACGGCCACCGCGGCGATCAGGACGGCTCGTCTTCCGGTCATCGTCTCCCCCGTTGAGGTCCCACCAAGCCTTCCGAACCTATCCGTCCCAAGGGGAGTGATCGCCGGCCTCATCACCCGATCGGCGGTACGACCGCCGGGTCAGGGCGTGAGGAGGGCGCGCTCCTCCGCGGTGAGCGGGGGTTCGGGGCTCGGCCGGTCGAGCTTGCGCAACACCTTCCGGGCCACCGCCGGCCGCGTGAGCCGCGACAACGGCTCGGACAACGTATAGGAGTCCAGCAGGGCGGCGGCGACCCCGGTGTCCACGGCCGCCGCGGCGCCGACCCGGTCGGCGTACCAGCCGGCCACCCGATCGGGCACTTTCCGCGCCGGCGCGAAAGTCCGCTCGTACCGCGTGTCCTGGCCGACCGCCAACGCCCACGCGTCGGCGGTCGCGCGCACTACGGCTTTCCGCACCGATCGCGCCAGACCACCGCCCACCCCGTGCTCGGCCACCCCGTCCCGCAGCGCGAGAGCGTCCACAGCGGCCACTGTCATCCCGTGCCCGTACAACGGGTTGTAGTTGGCGACCGCGTCGCCGATCGCCACGAACCCCGCCACATCGGGGAAGCCGCGCAGCCGCCCGGGCGGCGCGCCGTAGGCCCGGATGGGCCCGACCGGCTCGGCCGACCCCAGCAGCTGCGCCAGCAACGGGTGCCGCAAACCCCCCGCGTAGGCCAGGAACCCGGCCGCGTCGGTCGGCGGCACGGTCCCGCGCAGCCCGGCCAGGCTGACGATCCACCAGCCCTCCTCGACCGGGAGTAGCACTCCGCCGTGCCCGTCGTCCGGCGGACCGGGTTGGACGCACACGGCCGGGAACCCCGCGAGCCGCTCGGCGGGCCGGAACAGGGCGGTCGCGTACCGGATGCCGGGGTCCACCACGACGTCCCGCACGGACCTGCCCAGTTCGCGCAGCCACCGGTCGGCTTTGGAGGAAGCGCCGGTGGCGTCCACCACCAGGTCGGCGGCGACCTCGCGGGCCACCCCGTCCTCCCGGGACCGCACCACCGCGCCGGTCACCCGGCCGCCGGAGCCCACCAGGCCGACCGCCTCCGCGTCCTCGACGACCTCGACGTCCACCAGGCCCCGCAGCACCGACTCCAGCAACGGCCGCCGGCAGCTCATCAGGAACTGCCCGTGCGGGAACCGGGGCGTCCACCCGAACGGCGTGTAGGTCAACAGGTCCTGCGGCATCCGCACCCGCCGCGCGCCGGCCGCGCCCAGGGCGGCCTCGAACCCGGGCACCAGGCTCTCCATCGCCCGCACGCCCCGGGCCAGCAGCAGGTGCGCGTGCCGGCCCTGCGGGACGCCCCGCCGGGGCCGGGCCCCGTCGTACCGGTCGCGCTCCACCACGGTCACCCGCTCGACGTGCCCCTTCAAGGCGGCGGCGGCGAGGAACCCGGCGACCCCGCCGCCGAGGACCAACCCCCGCGTCAGAACTTCCGCCACGGACTCACACCCTCGGCCTTGAACCGCCGGTACAGCAGCACGGCGTACACGACGTCCAGCACGACCTCCGCGACGATCATCTGGTGCAACAGCCACCGGTTCGGGTACCACGCGATGAGCCCGACCGCGCCGGACACGTCGATCACCGTCTTCAACAGCGCGATGTACATGGTCTGCCCGACCGTGGACCCGCGCACCCGGAGCATCTGGATGAACAGCGCTTCCATCAGCACCACCACGAACACCGTGGTGTACGCGCCGACCCGGTCGTCGAACTCGCGCGTCGCCAACACCATGAACGACAGCGAGAACAGGGACCACCCGGCCACCATCCACGCGAACCCGGCGCGGGACATGCCCGGGAAGTCCTGCCGGCCCCACCGCAACGCCTGCCACAGCAGCACGATGTTCAGCGGCAGCCAGAAGTACAGGATGATCCGCATCTCCGGGTACACCGGGTAGATGAACGCGTAGGTGAACTCCCACGACACGTTGGCGCAGGCGGCGAACACGGGCAGCGTGGTCCGCTTGTCCAGGAACCCGCGCCGGATCGCCAGCAGGTAGATCGCGAACGTGCACACGCCGACCACCGCGAACGCGATGCCGGGCACGGCCTCCGGCACGGACGCCTGGTGGTCGAGGACGGGCGGTGTCATGCGGCGCCCACCGCCCCGGCACGCCCGCGTTTGAACGCGTCCAGCACCTGCACGCCGACAGCCGGCGTCACGTACAGCGCGAACAGCACCGCGCACGCCACCACCGACGCGGTCACGCCGTCGTCGATCGCCGTGGCCACGGTGAAGCCCACCACGGAGACGACACCGGTCGCGGCGGCGTGCGCCGTGGCCAGGTGCGCGGTGGACGTGGCCTGCTCGGGCGCGTCAGGCGACGGCGGTTCGCGCACCAGCCTGCGGCTCAACAGGACCGCGCCCGGCACGGTCAGCAGCAGCCCGACGCCCACCGCCAGGGGCAGCACGCGGGCCAGCGTGGTCGCCAGCACGATCGCGTAGGCCGCGCCCTGGAGTCCCGCGAACACCAGGGCGGCCCGTCGCGCGCCCAGCGTGTTCGGCAGGGTGCGCTTGCCCACCAGCAGGTCCGAGTCGCGGTCCACGAAGTTCATCACCATCATCCGCGCGGTCATCACCAGCAGCAGCGGCACGCACACCGCGACCAGTTCCGCCGGGAACCCGCCGGTCAGCGAGTACACCATCAGGAACGGGCAGAACAGGGTGAGCGACGCGGCCGTGGTGACCTCGCCGACCGCCCGGTAGTTCAGCCGCACCGGCGGCGCGGTGTAGAACCAGGCCAGGGCGATCGCGGCCAGCGAGATCAGCCGCTGCACCGGGTCGGGCATCAGCACGGTCAGCGCGAGCACCACGAACAGCAGCACGAACGCCGCCGCCAGGCTGACCTCGGGCCGCAGCGCGCCCTTCACCAGCACCTGGCTGCCGCCGGTCCACCGGTTGGGCGCGGTGTGCGCGCTGTCGGCGGCCAGGTCGAAGTACTCGTTGCAGTAGTGGGTCATCAGGTGCGTGAGCACGACCGTGGACTGGATCAGCAGCCACGTGCCCAGCGCGAACGGGTGTCCGCTGTAGACGGAGACGGCGACGCCGAGCGTCACCGTCAGCTGGCTCTCGACGAGGAACCGCAGCCTGCTCAGCCGGATGAACGCGGCGAATCGCCCACCCACGGCCGGCTACCGGTTCCGCCAGGGCACGCCCGGTGTGTAGAGCCGCGCCTCGGTCTCCAGCTCGAAGGGCGCGCCCGGCGGCAGGTTGATCAGCTCCAGCTGCATGCCCCACGGCGTGGTGAAGTACACCCAGCGGTCGCCGGCGATGGGGCCGTCCTCGATGGTCTCCGGCTCGCCCAGGACCGTGACGCCGGGCTGGTCGCGCAGGTACGCCACGGCCGCGTCCACGTCGTCCACGTGGATGGCGAGGTGGTGGCCGCCCCAGTCGCTGTTGCGCGGCAGCTCGCGGCGCTGGTCGGGCGCGGTGTACTCGAACAGTTCGAGGTTGGTCACCGGCCCCAGCCGCAGCATCGCGATGTTCGTGGACGCCTGGGGATCGACGCCGAGCTTGCGCGTCATCCAGTCGCCGTCGGGGTCCTCCACCGGCCCGAGCCGGTAGACCAGTTCCGCGCCGACGACGTCGACGAAGAACCGCACCGCCTGGTCGAGGTCCGGCACCGTGTACGCGACGTGGTGCACGGCCCGCGCGCCCGGAATCGCCATCAGATCCTCCCCGCGTAAGCCTGGTTGGGAATCGCGCCCATCAGCGCCAGCCCGCCGTCGATGTGCAGCGTCGAGCCGGTGATGTAGGCCGCCGCGTCGCTCGCCAGGTGGGCGATCAGCGCGGCCACCTCCTCGGCGCGGCCGGGGCGGCCGACCGGGATCATCGGCCGGTCGATGTCGGCCGCGTCCACGTGGTCGGGGACGCCGTTCATGGGGGTGGCGGTCTCGCCGGGGGCCACCGCGTTGACGGTGATGCCGTGCTCGGCGAGTTCGAGGGCCATCACCCGGGTGAGCATCAGCAGACCGCCCTTGGCGGCGCAGTAGGCGGAGCCGCCGTCGATGGGGATCAGCTCGTGCACGGAGGTGACGTTGACGATCCGGCCGCCGGCGCCCTGCTCGACCATCCGCCGGGCGACCGCCTGGGCGCAGGCGAACGGGCCGGTGAGGTCGACGGCGAGCAGGCGCTGCCAGTCGGCGAGGGACTCGTCGAGGAACCTGCCGCGGTGGTTGACGCCCGCGTTGTTGACGAACACGTCCACACCGCCGAGGTCGTCGACGGCCCGGTCCACGGCGCGGGCGGCCCGCTCGGGTTCGGCGTGGTCGAGGCGGAAGGTGACGGCCTTGCCGCCTTCCGCCTCCACCAGGTCCTTGACCCGGTTGGCGCCGTCCACATCGGACCGGTAGCCGATGGCGACGTCGTGGTCGTCGCGCGCCAAGAGGACGGCCGCGGCCTTGCCGATCCCGGAGCTGGCCCCGGTCACCACCGCCCTGCGTCTGGCCATCAGCGCGCACCGCCTTCGACTTCGTAACCGGCCTGGTCGAGACTGCCCGCGCCGAGGTAGCCGTAGAGCGCGGTGGTGACGGTGCCCGGGTCGGTGCGGAAGCCGTGCGGCTCGCCGGCGGGCACGTGGACGAGGTCGCCGGGGTCGAGCCGGATCGGCCCGTCCGACGCGTGGTGGTGCCCGCCGCCGCGCAGGACGAGGAAGAACTCGTCGGCGTGCGGGTGGCGGTGCGGCTCGTGGTGGCCGCCGGGGGCGAAGGTGGAGGTCGCGACGACGAGGCCGGCGGTGCCGAGGGTGTCGGCGGTGGCGAGCCACCGCACCCCCATGTCGGTGAACCCGCCCCCGTCCGCCAGCAGGTGGTCCGCGGCCGTGGCGTGCTCGGCGGCCTGGCCGGCGGGGGCGAAGCGCCAGGTGCGGGCGCGCGACGGGGCGGGGTGGCGGGAGGTCAGCACCAGCAGCCGCGCCCCGCCGCCGAGCCGCGCGGGGCCGCACACGCCGTCCCCGACACCGAGACCGTCCCCGACACCGAGGCCGTCCCCGACACCGAGGCCCTCCGCGCCACCCCGCCCGACACCCGCGCCACCGCTCGGGTCACCCTCGGCCGCCTCCCGCAGGTGCGCCTGTCCGGCGATCACCAGGACGGCCGTCTCGGCGTCACCCCCCACCGCGAAGTCGCCGGTGCGCAGGGCGATCGTGCCGAGGTCCGTCCCGACCACCACACCGTCCACTTCGGACGTTCGCACCAGCGTCGTCACCAGTCCGCTCCGATGATCACCTTGGGCGGTCCGGATCGGCCGCGGGCCAGCAGTTCAAACGCCCGTTCCGGGGTGCGGGCCGGCACGACGGCGGCGACCAGGCGCGCGCCGTCGAGGACGCCGTCGGCGAACATCCGGACCGTCTCCGCGTAGTGGTCGACGCCGTGCTGGACGCCGAGCACGTCCACCCCGCGCAACGCGACGTCGCCGGGCACCAAGCCCTCCTCGGGCTCGTTCGACACCCCGACCAGCGCGATCCGGCCACCCCGCTCGACCAGCCGCAGCGCCGTGGCCAGCGCCCCCGACCCGCCGGACGCCTCCACCACCAGCGAGTGCTCGCCGGGCGGCGCGTCGGGGACCAGGTGCGCCGGGCAGCCGGCGAGCGCCAGCCCGGCCGGGTCGATGCCGACCGCGATCACCTGTTCGGACCACCTGGACGCGAGTTGCACCGACAGCAGGCCGATCGTGCCGGTGCCGACGACGGCGACCCGGTCGTCCGGCCGGACCCGCGCCCGGCGGAACGCCTCCACCACCGTCACGGCGGGTTCCACGAACACCGCCCACGGCACGGCCAGCGAGTCGGGCAGCACGGTGAGGGCGTGCGCGGGCATCCTGACGAACTTCGCCGCCGCGCCCTGCTGCCCGTACAGGCCGACCTCGGTCATGCGCGCGCACTGCTGCCGAGCGCCTCGGCGGCAGCGGGCGCACCGGCCGCACGTGATCATGGTGTGGCCGACGACGGGGTCGCCGGGGGTGAAGCCGGGCGCGTCGTCCGCGGCGACGACCTCGCCCCACCACTCGTGGCCGAAGACGTGGGGGTGGCGGGCGCGGCCGTCGCGCAGGTAGGAGGCGGTGCCGTGGTACAGCTCCAGGTCGGTGCCGCACAGGCCGAGGTAGTGGGTGCGGACCAGGACGTGCCCGGCGCGCCGCTCGGGGATGGGGACGGTGCCCACCTCGACCCGCTCGCGCCCGGTGATCAGCGCGGCGGGCATGGTCCCGGTCGGCCAGGCGCCGACCAGCCGGCGCGTGTGCTGGGGCGCGCTCACGGGGCCACCGGTGACCGCGGCGGCAGGGCACGCGAGACCGCGGCGGGCAACACGGCGACCCACAGGAACTCGACACCCTCGGGACCGGCGGTGAGCCGCGCGCCGCCGACCGGGACGAGCACGACATCCCCCGCCGCGACCGCGGTGGAGCCTGCGGCGGTTACCGGATTGGCGGCGGGAGGGGTGGGGTGGGGGGTGAGTGTCGCGGAACCGTCGAGGAGGAGCCAGGCCGACTCGATGCCCTCGGTACCCGGCGGGGCGAACACACCGCCGGCCGGCAGTCGCACGACGTCCACCGACTCGGTCTCCGAGTGCAGCATCCCGCGCCGCACCAGGCACCGCCACGTCACCGACCCGCCGCCACCGAACGTCCGGGACGGCGCGGCCGGCGGGGTCACGATCACGACCCGCCCCCGCCCGGCACGTCGAGCTGCACCAGGAAGTACTCCAGACCCTCCGCGCCGGCCGCCAGGGTCACGACCGTCCCCAGCGGCGCGGTCACCGACACCCCGGCGCGCAGGTCCACCGAGGTCGCCGCCGTCACGGCCGTCCCCCCGCCCGCCAGGACGAAGAAGCTGAACTCGACCCCGTCCGCCGCCAGCTCGACCGAGCCGCCCGCCGCGACCCGCACCCGCCGGATCGCGCTCAACGGACCGGTCAACACGGTCCGGGGGTCGATCTCGCCCGGCGAACCCAGGTGGAACACGCCCGCGTTCACGACGCCTCCCCGCGCAGCACCGCCGCCGTCCGCGGCCCGAGCACCTCGACCACCAGCCACGTCACGCCCTCGTCGCCCAGCGCGCGCAGGCCGTGCCTGGTCCCCAGCCCGGTCAGCACGACGTCCCCGGGACCGACCTCGGTGGCCACGCCGTCGAGCAGGATCTCGCCGCGCCCGGACAGGATGAAGTAGACCTCCTCCGTCCGGGTGTGCACGTGCTCGCCGCTCACCCCGCCCGGCGGGATGCGCGCCCACTCCACGGCCTCCCAGTCGCCGCGCAGCCACGTCCGCCGCGCGAAGCACTTCCACTCCGACGCCCCGGCCGCGCCGTGCACGTCCCGCACGGCAGACGCCGACGACGTGTCGCCGACGACCAGCTCACCGGTCACCGCAGCTCCCCGAGTTCCTTGGCGGCCACGGCCAGCTCCCCTTCCGTCACGTCGTCGCAGAACACCGCGGACCCGATGCCGGTCGGCAGCGGCAGGCGCTGGCGGCCACCGCGGTGCCGCGTCGTCGCCGCGAGACCTTCCCGCAACAGTGCGGGCCCGAGGAGTTCATGCGAGACGGGTAGACCGGTGGCGCGCAGGACGTCCAGTATTCGGTCGCGGTCCGCCGGTTCGAGCAGCCCGCGCCGGGCCGCCACGACCGTGAACAATGCCATGTCCACGGCCACCGCCTCGCCGTGCAGCAATTCCGGGAGGGCTTTCATCTCCAGCACCGGGCTGATCGAGTGGCCGAAATCCACGAGCCGGTCCAGGCGGTGCTCCCACAGATTGTCCGCCAACTCGCTCAACATTCCGTCCACCGCGCGGTCGAGCACCTCCGCGCCACCGGTGCGGAACCGATCGCGGACGAGCCCGGGGCCGTGTTGTGCAATCAGCTCGAACAGTTCCCGGTCGCGCACCAGCGCGATCTTCAGCACCTCGGCGAGGCCGTTGACGACGTGCCGCTCGTCGAGGGTGGCCAGCAGCGTGCGGTCCAGCAGCGCGGCCAGCGGCGGGTGGTACGCGCCGAACAGGTTCTTGTGGTCGCCGTGGTTGACGCCGGTCTTCGCGCCGACGCCGGCGTCCACGAGGCCGACCAGCGTCGTGGGCACCCGGATGTGGGGCGTGCCGCGCCGGTACAGGCTCGCGACCACGCCCACCACGTCGAGCAGCACGCCGCCGCCGACGGCGATGATCGGCTGGTGGCGATCGATTCCGAAGGCGCCGAGCGCGTCCGCGACGACCCCGACGGTCGCCATCGTCTTCAGCTCCTCCGACACCGGCAGCACCATCGGCTCGTCGGTGATGCCGTGGTGGTCCAGGTAGTCCCGGATGCGCGTGCCGTGCAGGCGGTCCACGTTCGCGTCGAGCACGACGAACCGGCGGCTCGTGGCGGGGTAGGCGGCGGCGGACACCTCGGCCAGCGCGGTGTTCGCGCGGTCGAAGACGTCGTCCACGACCACGACGTCGTATCGCACCTCGGCCTCGGCGGAAATTGTCCACCCGGGACGGCTACGCCCATGGTTCACACGCAACCCGCGCCCCCCATGGTGGTCGCACCGGTCCGTCCCTGTTTGCGTCGCCGAGTGTAGCCGGCGCGGTTACCGCGCAATACGGCCGAAAGGGTGGCGAGCCCGAGAACACCGCCTACCGGGTGGTCGAGCACGGCTCCGGGGTGTTCCGCCGAACGCAATACCGACCGGTTTCCTGGAATATTCCACGAGTCGCCCGGAGCCGGTTCCGCCGCATTCACAAGAAAGAATGCGTGAATTCCCGCCGGAGGCGTACCGGGCCGCCGCCGACCGGGCCGGCGCACGGCCGCCCCGGCCGGGCCGCGCGGGGGCGTCCACGCACCCCACGGCGGCGCGGCGGCTTGTCAGCCGCTTGTAAGCGCCTGGTGCGAAGCTGGAACAGCGAGAAGTCCGAGAGGACTTCGAAAGGCCGGGCCAGACGTCGCCAGGAGGCACGCCGCCACCCGGAAAGATCCGACCAGGGGGCTTGTGGAGGTCGGATTTTTCGCGGCGTGAACCCCTGACGATGGCGGTCGCAGCAGGGGGGCGCTTGCCGGTCGCAAGACCGGGTGAACAGGCGCAGGAGCTGCGACCGCCGGGCCCGCCTCGCACACCGACGGTCACCGTGATGCCGTAAGCGTTCGCTCGATCGGCCCAGTCTCGGGTGTCTCATTTCGCCCGATTTGTCACTCTCTGTTCCACTCTGCGCGAGCGTCACCCCATCGGGTGGGCGGTCCGGCCCACGTGCGCGGCGCGCCTTCGTAGTGCACGGGCGGCCGGACGTGACGCAGTTCACCGTAGGGCGAGTCGATCGTTTCCACCCAGTCCCCCGCGTCGTGGCCGGCCCGACCTCCGACCTCAGCCGGCCGCAGGTCGTGCAGCAGCCACGACGCCGTGCCCGCCAGCGACAGCCGGACGTGCCGCCCGCCGCCGTCCGCCAACGCCCGCAGCACGGCGGCGGCGACCAGGTACCCGGTGCCGTGGTCCAGGGCCTGCGCGGGCAGCACCCCGGGCCGCTCGCCGTCCGACTCGACCGCGGCGATCCCGCTGCCGGCCTGCACCAGGCTGTCGAACCCGCGCCGCCCCGCCCACGGCCCGGACCAGCCCCACGCGTTCAGCTGGGCCACCACCAACCCGGGCCGCCGCTGAAGCAGGGCGTCGGCCCCCAACCCGAAGCGGTCCAGCGCCCCGGGCCGGTACCCGGTGACCACGACGTCCGCCCGTTCCAGCAGGTCGTCCAGGCCCTGGACCCGCAGGTCCCGCAGCGCCGACCGCTTGCCGAACCCGGTGTCCCACAGGTCGTCCTCGGGCAGTCCGGGCGAATCGACGCGCAGCACGTCCGCCCCGAGCAGCCCCAATGTCCGCGTCGCCACCGGTCCGGCGATGACCCGGGTCAGGTCGAGCACCCGGACCCCTTCGGCGGGCAACCCGGCGGCGCCCAGCCGACGCCCACGAGCCCCGGTGTCCCGCACCTCGACCAGTGGCGACCGCTCCACCGGCCGCTCGGTCACCGCGACCGCCAACCCGCCCGCCGCGTACACGTCCTCCTGCACGGCTACCGCGGGGAGCCCGGCCAGCACGTCCTCGACGCGGGACACGACGTCGGGCCCGTCGCCCACCCCGAGCACGCGCAGCAGCCGCTCCCGGTGGTGCGGGTAGTTGGCGTGCGTGCGCACCCACCCGTCGGCCACCCGCCAGAACCGCGACAGGGGCGCGAACACCGTCGGCTCCCGCCCGTCGATCCGGACCAGCCGCTCGCTGACGAACGCCGCCGCCACCGCGCCTTCGTGCACCCGGACCGCGGGCCGGGGCCGTCCGTCCCGCCGGGCCAGCAGTTCGGCGGCGGCCAGCGAGCACACCCCGACCGTGGCCCGGGCCAGCTCACGCACCGGCAACCGGGCCGGCAGCACCCCGTCCACGTGCTCGTACCCGACCGCGGCCGCGGCCTCGGCGTCCCCGCCGAGCAGGGTCCAGGCGTGCTCCGTCGCAGCGTCCACACCGATCATGGTGGGCCACACCGCGCCCCCGGCCGCTGAGAGTTTGCCCACCCGGCCACGGGCAACCCTGGCCGCATGGAGAAGGAAGTGCCCGAGGTCCGGACCCCGCGCGAGGACCGGCAGCTCGCCGAGAACCAGAAGCTGATCGACGACGCCAAGTCGACCGCCGCCGACCTCCGCAAGACCACGCCGGACCCGTTCCCGGACTCCGAGCCGCCCGAGGAGAGCCGACCGGGCAGCTAACCGGGTTCGCCGCTCCCGGCGGGTTCGGGCGTCTCGCGCCCGCGGGCGAACTCGGCCGCGAAGGTCTCGGCCCCGAGTGCGGCGCGGGCGCGGTCGGTGATGCGGGTGACGTCGCCCCGCTCGCCCTCGGCCAGCGGCGCGCCCACCGACTCCCGCAGGGCCGCCGCCCGGCCCAGCAACCGCGCCGCCTCGACCGGTTCCGCCACCCCGGCCAACCCCTCGAACGCCAGCGCCACCGCGCGCGGGTCGGCGGCCCGGCGCGCGGCGGCCAGCCCGTCCAGGTGCAGGGCGCGCGCGGCCTCCGCGTCACCGCGCTGCTCGGCCGTGAACCCCAGCTCGGCCAGGATGATCGCCTGGGCGATGTCCGACCCCAGCGACCGGTCCCAGGCCAGCCACTTGCGCAGGCTCGCCTCGGCCTCGTCGAACCGGCCCCGCCGCCGCGCGCTGAGCGCCAGGCCCAGTTCCGCGAACTCCTCGCCCACCGGGTACCCCTGCTCGACGGCGACCCGCCGGGCCCGCTCGTGCAGGTCGTCCGCGCGGTCCAGGTCGCCGGTCAGCAGGGCGATCCGGCCCAGCGCGCCGAGCTTGTCCGACACGTCGGTCCACAGCCCGAGGTCCTCGGCCATCCGCAGCCCGGACCGGTGCACGTGCGCGGCCCGGTCGTAGTCGCCGACGATCTCCGCGTGCCAGCCCAACGCGTAGGTGGCGTGCAGGCGGCCCCACCGATCGCCCAGGGCGGTGAACAGCTCCATCGCCCGGGTGCCCGCCTCGGTCAGCGTCGCCAGGTCGCTGCGCAGCAACGCGTGCCGCGACCGCACGACCAGTGAGGCCGCGACGCCCCACTGGTCGCCCAGCCCCTGGAAGACCTCCAGCGCCGACGCCAGCTGGTCCTCGCCGGTGCGCACCTCGCCGATCCCGACGCCCGCGATCGCCAGGAACACCTCGGCCCGCGCCCGCGCGGCCAAGGCGTCCACGTCGTGCGGCCGGGGAGCCGCCGTGCCGTCCGCGTCCGGGTTCTCGCCCATGCGCAGCAGGAACGCGGCCAGCCAGACCCGGGCGGTCGCCGCGTCGTCCTCGGCCCCGCCGGCGGCCAGCGCCGCGGCCAGGGCCCGCCGGCCCTCGCCCAGCCGCCCGCGCAGGACCCAGTACCAGGCGAGGGCGTTCACCAGCGGCAGCGCGGTCCCCTCCCGCACCGCGCCGTCCAGCGCGGCACGCAGGTTCGCGGCCTCCACGTCCAAGTGGCGCAACCACTCCCGCTGCTCCGGCCCGCGCAGCCGCGCGTCCGCGCGCAGCGCCAGACCCGTGTAGTACTCGCGGTGCCGCCGCTCGACCTCGGCCCGCTCGCCCGACTCGGTCAGCTTCGCCGCGCTGTACTCGGCCACCGACTCCAGCAGCCGGTACCGGTAACCGTCCACAGTGGACACCGTCACCAGCGAGCGGTCCACCAGGCGGGCCAACAGGTCCAGGACGTCCAGGTCGTCCCCGCACACGGCTTCGGCGGCGGCGAGCGTCCACCCGTCGGCGTGCACGGACAACCGCCGCAGCACCGCCCGTTCGGCCTCGCCGAGCAGCTCCCAGCTCCAGTCGATGACCGCGCGCAACGTCCGCTGGCGGGCCGGCGCGTCGGCGTGCCCGGCGGACAGGACGCGGAACCGGTCGTCCAGGCGGGCCAGCAGTTCGTGCACGCCCAGCGCCCGCACTCGGGTCGCGGCCAGCTCCAGGGCGAGCGGGACGCCGTCCAGGCGGCGGCAGATGGCGGCCACGGCGTCGGCGTTGTCGGGGGTGAGCGCGAACCCGGGGCTGCCCGCGGCGGCACGGGCCACGAACAGGTCCACCGCGCTCGGCTCGGCCAGCGGCGGCACCGCGTACAGCACCTCGCCCGCGACGCCCAACGGCCGTTGGCTGGTCGCGAGGACCCGCACGTCCGGCGCGGTGCGCAGGAGCACGCCGACCACCTCGGCCACCGCCGGCGCGACGTGCTCGCAGTTGTCCAGCACGACCATCAACCGCTTGCCGCGCAACGCGTCCGCCAGGTGCCCGAGCAGCCCGGACGACGTCTCGTCGCGCACCCCGACCACGGCCGCGACCAGCTCCGCCACGGCGTCGGCCCCGGCCCCGGCGGGCAGGCCGGCCAGTTCGACCAGCCACACGCCGTCCGGGAAGTCCTCCACCGCCCGCCACGCCGCCGCCAGCGCCAACCGGGTCTTGCCCACCCCGCCGGGACCGGTCAACGTGACCAGCCGGTCCGGCAGCGCCCGCACCGCGCCGACCGCGTCCTCCCGGCCGACCAGCTCGCCCAACACGTGCGGCAGGTTCGACGCCGACACCGGCCGCGTCCCGCCCAGCGCCGGGTCCTGGGCCAGGATCGCCCGGTGCAGCGCGGCCAGCTCCGGCCCCGGCTCCATCCCCAGCTCGTCGGCCAGCCGCGACCGGAAGTCCCGGTAGCCGGCCAGCGCCTCGCCCTGCCGCCCCGCCCGGTACAGCGCCCGCAGGTGGGCGGCGCGCAGGCGTTCCCGCAGCGGGTGCCGCTCGACCAGGTCGCCCAGCTCGTCGGCGAGCACGCCCTGCTCGCCCAGTTCCAGCCGGGCCTCGGCGCGCTGCTCCACGGCCGTCAGCCACAGCTCGGCCAACCGGGCCGCCGCCACCCGCGCGAACTCCTCGTCGGCGAAGTCGGCCAGCGCCGGACCCCGCCACAGCGCCAGCGCGTCGCCCAGCAGCGCCACCCGGTCCCGCGCCGACCCGACCGCCGCGGCCTGCGCGACCAGGGCCTCGAACCGCCGCACGTCCACGTCGTCGGCCGGCACGTCGAGCAGGTAGCCGGGCGGGCGGGACACGACCAGCGCGCGTGACCCGGGCTCGGCGTTGTCCAGCGCGCCGCGCAGCTGCGACACCCGGGTCTGCAACGCGCCCAGCGGGTTGGCCGGCAGCCGCTGCCCCCACAGGTGGTCCACGAGCCGGTCGGCGGGCACCACCCGGCCCGCCTCCAGCACCAGCTCGGCGAGCAGCGCGCGGACCTTCAGCTCGGGGATGCGCACCGGACGGGCGTCCGACGTCCACACGGCCAACGGCCCCAGCACCCCGAAGCGCACGGCGCAGAACCTACCCGAAGCACGTCCGAAGTGGATCTGGACGGCGTCTGGAGCGCCCCGGACCACGGTGGGTCCCATGAGAGAGGAGCCGACCGGTGGACGAGCTGCCCCACCTCGCGATCATCGTCGAGGGCGAACCGGACCGGGCCGTCGCGCGGTGGCTGGCCGAGGCCGCCCGCCGCCGGGGTGACCTGGAGGTCGATCTGCTCGACCTGTCGCTGCTGCACCTCGTCGACGCCTGCGAGGTCGCGTGCGAGCGCACCCCGCCCGCCGTGCACGACCTCGCGCCGTGGCTGGCCGTGGCCGCCGGGTTCGTCGTCGTGGTGCCGCGCCGGTTCCCGGTGGCGCTCGCGCACACCGTCGGCTGGTGCCCGGACCCGTGGTCGGGCAAGCCCGTCGCGTTCGCCTGCGACACCGCCGAACCGGCCGCGCTGCCGGGCCTGCGCGTCGTCTTCGCGGCCGTGCGCGCGGTGCTCGTCCGCGAGGTCGCCGTCCACCCCGATCCCCGGCGCGCCGACCGCGTGCTCGCCACCCTCACCCACCACCTGTGAAGGAAGCCATGTCCGCCAAAGCCGGGCCCCGCGAATGGCTGGGCCTGTTCGTGCTCCTGCTCCCCACGACCCTGTTGTTCCTGGCCATGACCGTGCTGTTCCTGGCCACCCCGCAGATCGCCGCCGACCTGCGCCCCACCGGCAACGAGCTGCTGTGGGTCAACGACGTCTACGGCTTCATGATGGCCGGCCTGCTGGTGGCCATGGGCACGGTCGGCGACCGGATAGGCCGCCGCAGGGTGCTGCTGTTCGGCGCGACCCTGTTCGGCGCGGCGTCCGTGCTCGCCGCGTTCGCGCCCGACGCCACGCTGCTGATCGGGGCGCGCGCCCTGATGGGCATCGGCGCGGCGGCCGTGATGCCGTCCACGTTGTCGCTGATCAGCGCCATGTTCGCGGATGCCAGGCAGCGCGCCACGGCGATCGGCATGTGGGCGGCGTCGGTGTCGGTCGGCGTGGCGGTCGGCCCGCTGGTCGGCGGGCTGCTGCTGGAGTCGTTCTGGTGGGGCGCGGCCCTGCTGATCGGCGTGCCGGTGATGGCGCTGGTCGTGATCGCCGCGCCGCTGCTGGTGCCGGAGTACAAGGCGCCCGGGACGGGGTTGCCGGACGGGCTGTCCGTGCTGCTGTCCATGGCCACCCTGCTGCCGCTGGTGTACGGGGTGAAGGAGTTCTCCAAGTCCGGGTTGACGCCCACCGCCGTGCTGACCGCGGTGGCGGGGGTGGCGTTCGGCGTGTGGTTCGTGCGACGGCAGTTGCGCCTGGACGTGCCGCTGCTGGACGTGCGGCTGTTCGCGAACCGGACGTTCAGCGGGGCGTTGGGCGTGTTCCTGCTCTCGGCGATCGCGCTCGGCGGCGTGTACCTGCTGTTCACGCAGTACTTGCAGCTGGTGGCCGGGCTGTCGCCGCTGGAGTCGGGGCTGTGGATCCTGCCCGCGGCCCTGGCGCTGGTGGCGGTGTCCACGCTGTCGCCGGTGCTGGCCCGCCGGGTGCGGCCCGCGTACGTGGTGGCCGTCGGGTCGTTGCTGTCGCTGGTCGGGTACGTGGTGCTGACGCAGGTGGAGAGCGTGGCCGGGCTGCCGGTGCTGATCACCGGGTTCTACGTCCTGTACCCCGGCATCGCGCCGACGATGGCCCTGACCACCGGCATGGTGATCGGCGCGGCCCCGCCGGAGAAGGCCGGCGCGGCGTCGGCGGTGAACACGACGGCGAGCGACCTGGGCGTGTCGCTGGGCATCGCGCTGATGGGCAGCATCGGCACCGCCGTGTACCAGGCGGGCATGGGCCACGCGCCCGCCGAGGCCGCCGACTCGCTGTCCGGCGCGCTGGCCGGCGGGACCTTCGTCGACGACGCTCGGGCGGCGTTCACCAGCGGGCTCAACGCGGCCGCGGTGGTCGCGGCGGTGCTGGTGGCGGGGGCGGCCGTGCTGGCGGTGACGCTGTTGCGACGCGTGCCGGCGGCCGGGACGGCGGCCCCGGCGGCGGAGGAGGTGCCGGTCTCGGTGTGAGACGAGGAAGAGCCCGGGGGTTGGCGTCCCCGGGCTCTTCGCCGTGCCGCCTGATCCGGGTCGGCTTCAGCTCGGCTCCAGCCCGGCCAGGCGGGCCTCGACGCGGGCGACCTGCGGCAGGTGGCGCAGCACGGTGAAGATGGCCAGGGCCGCGCGCCAGGACGCCTCCGCCTCGACGTGCCGGCCCGCCTCGAACTGGCACGCGGCGATGCCGTCCAGCGCCTTCGCCTCCTGCAGCGGCTCGCCGATCCGGCGGGCGATGGCCAGCGCCTCGCGGTGCTGGGTGAGCGCCTCGGCCGGTCGGCCGCAGTGCCGCAGGGTGGCGCCCAGGCCGTTGAACGCGGCCGTGCGCAGGCTGTGGCTGCCGATCTCGCCGATCAGCTCCACCGCCTTGTGGTGGTGCTTGAGCGCCTCGTCGGACCGGCCCAGCCGCCCGTGCGCCTCGCCCAGGCTGGTCAACGTGCGCGCCTCGCCGTGCCGGTCGCCCAGCTCCTGGCACAGCGCGAGCGCCCGGCCCAGGTGGTCCAGGGCGTCGTCCGGGCGGCCGGTCTCCAGGTACACCTGGCCGAGGTTGCCCAGGGTGACCGTCTCGCCGACCCGGTCGCCCGCCTCGCGCATCGCGTCCAACGTCCGGACCAGGTAGGACACACCCTCCTCGTACCGGGCGATGTCGATGTGGAACGCGCCGAGGTTGCCCAGCGCGACCGCCTCGCCGTGCCGGTTGCCCGCCGCCCGGCACAGCTCCAGGTCGCGGTGGAAGCAGGCCAGGGCCTCCTCGAACCGGCCGAGCTTCTTGGCCGCGTTGCCCAGCGCCGCCAGCGCCTGGTTGCGGCACCCCGGGCGGTCGAGGTCGACGGCCTCGCGCAGCCGGGTGTGCGCGGCGGTGAAGTCGCCCTGCCGGTACAGGGCGAGGCCGAGGTTGGTGCGCACCACGGCCCGGCCGTCGGGGTCGCCGGCGCGGTCGGCGGCCTCCAGCGCGATCTCGTGGACGTGCCGCAGGTCGGCCGTGTAGCCGCGGATGTGCAGGTAGCGGAACAGGACGGCGGCCAGCCGCCAGCACCGGTCGGGCTCGTCGGCGTGCCCGCACCACTCGACCACCGCGACCAGGTTGGCGTGCTCGGCGGTGAGCCAGCGGAGGGCTTCGTCGCGCGACGCGAAGTGCCGGGCGACCGGCTCGTCGCGTTGCCGGCCCTTGGGGGTCAGCGCGCGGTCGGCCGCGGTGGTGGCGGCCAGGTGGTGGTCGACCAGGCGGGACACCGGCGCGGCGAGGTCGGGTTCGGTGTCCGCGGCGGTCTTGCGGGCGTGGTCGCGCAGCAGGTCGTGGAAGCGGTAGCGGCCGGGCACGGGTTCCTGGAGGAGGTGGACGTCCACCAGGTCCTCCAGCAGCGGCTCGACGTCGGCGGGGTCGGCGTCGGCGAGCGCGGCGGCGGCCTCGACGTCCACGTCCGGGCCGGGGTGCAGGCCGAGCAGGCGGAACAGGCGCCGGCGGTCCTCGGTCAGGGCGGCGTAGGACAGCTCGAAGGCCGAGGCCACCCCGAGGTCGCCCGCGGCCAGCTCGGTCAGCCGCCGGTTGTCCCGCAGCCGCCCCGCCAGGTGCTCGACGGTCCACTGTGGACGGCTGCGCAGGCGGGCGGCGGCGAGCCGGATGGCCAGCGGCAGGTTCTCGCACAGCCGCACGACCTCGGCGGCGGCGTCGGGCTGCCGCTCGGGCCGCCCGTCCCCGACGACGCCGGCGAACAGCGCCGCCGCGTCCGGGAAGGGCAGCACGTCCAGCGACAGCGACCACGCGGGCAGGTCGAGCAGGCGTCTTCGGCTGGTCACGACGGCCAGCGACCCCGCCGCGCCGGGCAGCAGCGGCCGGACCTGGGCGGCGCTCTCGGCGTTGTCCAGCACCAGCAGGACGCGGTGGCCGGCGAGGGTGGCGCGCAGCAGCGCGGACCGCTCGTCCACGCCGTCGGGCACGTCCTGCTTGGGCACGCCCAGCGCGCGCAGCAGCGCTTCGAGGGCGGCGGCGGTCGGGGTGGGGCCGCGCCCGGCGGTGTGGGCGTGCAGGTCGAGGAACAGGCGGGCGTCGGGGTAGCGGTCGGCCAGGTGGTGGGCGACGTGGACGGCGAAGGTCGTCTTGCCGACGCCCGCCATGCCGTCGATGGCGACGACGTTGCGCTTCTCGTCCTCCACGGCCGCCAGGACGCTCTTGACCTCGTGGTCGCGGCCGGTGAAGTCGGCGGCGTCGGCGGGCAGGTCGTTGCGGCCGGCGGGGCGGGGCGGCGCGTCGGCGGTGCCGCGCAGGATCTCCTCGTGGGCGCGGCGCAGCGGCGGGCTCGGGTCCGCGCCCAGTTCGTCGGCGAGCCGGCGGCGGAGGAGTTCGTAGTGGTCCAGCGCGTCGGCCTGGCGGCCGGCCCGGTAGAGGGCCCGCATGTGCAGGCGGGCGATGCGCTCGTCCAGCGGGTGCGCGGCGGCCAGCGCGGGCAGGTCGGGCGTGGGCAGGTTGCGGGCCAGGCGCTGCTCGGTGCGCTCGACCTCGGCGGCGAGCCGTTCGACGGCGAGGGCCTCGCGGACGGACTCGGCCCACGGCGTGTCGAGGCGGTCCAGCGGGGTGCCGCGCCACAGGTCGAGGGCCTCGTCGAAGGCCTGCTCGGCGACGAGCCGGCGGAAGCGGTGCAGGTCGATCGACAGCGGGTCGGTCTCGATGACGTACCCGCCGGAGCGGCGCGTGATCCCGATGTCCGGGTCGGCCGCCAGGACCTGTCTCAGGCGCGAGACGTAGCTGTAGAGGACGTCGTTGGCCTTGCGCGGGGCGCGGTCGTGCCAGACGCGCTCGACCAGGGCGTCCACCGGCACCAGCCGGTTGACGTCCACCAACAGCACCGCGAGCACGCCCTGCCGCCGCGGCGGCCCCACGTCCACCCGTCGCCCCCCGACGGTGAACCCGACCTCTCCGAACAGGCGGAATTCCGCCACAGCCCCTCCCCTGGCTCCCCCGGTTCCCAGGGATAGCGACGGGGCGGAGCGGGCGGCAACCGACTCGGCCGAGCACCGCTCGAATGGACGATGCGTTCACAGAACGCGCGGCCGGACCGGTCGCCTGGTGATCGGACGACCGGCCCGGTGTTCGTCGGCGTTACTTGATCTTCTTGTAGGCGCGGGGCTTGTAGCCGCCGTTCTTCAGGGTCGAGACGGAGACCTTCTCGTGGTCCATGTCGGTCTTGGTGCTGCCCTGCTCGTAGATCCACATGACGGTCTTGTCGGCGTTGGCCCACTTCTCGAAGAGCTTGACGTGGCCCTTGCTGAGGACGATGTCACCGGGCTTGAGGGCCGCCCAGGAGATGGGCTTGGAGACCTCGGGCAGGGTGTAGGTGGTGCGGCTGCTGGTGAGCTTCCAGGCCATGGAGACGAAGCCGGAGCAGTCGGTCCGGTACTTCTTGCCGCCGTTGATGTCCCGGTAGTACCCCTTCATGCTGTAGGGCACCTTCTTGTCCCACCAGTACTTGGCCCGCTTGAGCACCTCGGCGCGGGTGATCGCGCCGCCGTACCCGGCAGCCGCGGCCTCGGCGCTGGTGTCCGGCGCGTCCTCGACCCCCTGGTCGGCGGCGATCTCGACCAACCCGGTCCGATCGACGTCGTCCGCCGCCGCGACCCCCAGCGACCCGAAGAGCAGGGCACCGGCGACGACCGGTGCGACGGCCAGTTTGGCGAGTTTGTTCAACACGTTGACCTGCACTTTTCCCCCTTGCAGTGTGGTGTTGCGGTGTTACGTGCCGAACTCTGCCGGTGGCACCTTGCGACAACCTTGTGCTCGCCGTGCGCCCGGAGCGGCTGTGCGACAAGGCCTCCGCCGGCGGTGGTAGCGGCGTGGCCGGGCGGGGGTGGCAGGAGCGGCAGTGGGTGGGCGCTTGCCGGCGGCGGCTCGGCGGCTCGGCGGCGGCAGCTCGGCGGCGGCAGCGGCAGCGGCGGCTCGGTGTTTGGCGGCTAGTTTTGTGGCGCGGCTTGGCCTCCGGCCCCCGGTTCCATTGTCCCAGTGGGTACCGACAATTCGGGGTGCGGGAGTGGTGAGTAGCGGAGCAGTGGCGGGAAGGGAGCGGGTGGCGGTTGGGGCCGCCACCCGCCGAGCTCGTCAGGTGGTTGCCGGGGTGATCCTGGCCAGGGTGCCGATTTCCAGGGCCACCCACAGAGCGCCGTCCGGGCCGAGTGTGATGCCGTGTGGTTCCGAGCGCGGGGTTGGCAGGTCGTGCAGTTGCACCGTCCCGTCCGGTGCGAGCCGGCCCACGCGGTTGCCGCCCCACTCCGTGAACCACAGCGCGCCGTCCGGGCCGGCCGTGATCGCGTGCGGTCTGCCCAACGGGTCCGGTAGCGGGAACTCCTCCACCACCCCGTCCACGTCGATCCGCCCAACCCTTCCGGCCGTGATCTCGACGAACCACAGCCGCCCGTCCGGACCGGCCGCCAAGCCCACCGGTCCGGCCGCGTCGGTCGGCAGCGTGTGCACCGACACCTCGCCCGCCACGGTGATCCGCCCGATCGCGTCCGCCTGGTTGAGCGTGAACCACAGCGCCCCGTCGCTCCCGGCCGCGATCGCCGACGGCAGCCCGCCCGTGATCGGCAGCGCGAACTCCGTCACCTCCCCCGCCACCGAGATCCGCCCGATCCGGTCCGCCGTCGTCTCGGTGAACCACAGCGCCCCGTCCGGACCCGCCACGATCCCGAACGGCCCGCACTCCGACAGGGGGAACTCCGTCACCGCCCCCTCCACCGTGATCCGCCCGATCCGGTGCGCCCGGTACTCGGTGAACCACAGCGCGCCGTCCGGACCGGCCGTGATCACGGTCGGCCCGCAGTCCGGTTCCAGGGCGTGGTTCACCGGCACGCCACCGGGTTCCAACCTACCGATGTGTCCACTGTGGACCAACGTGTACCACAACGCACCGTCGGGCCCGGCGGTGATGGCGTAGGGACCGCCACCGGGCACGGCGTGCTCTTCGATCGTCAGGTGAGTCATGCAGGGTGCTCCCCGTCGTCGGTCAAAGCCAGTCGGTCAAGCGATGAGTTCGGCGAGGACGCGGGTACGGGTGCCCTGGCGCAGCTTGCCCATGCCCTTGGCCTCGATCTGGCGGATCCGCTCGCGGGTCAGGCCGTACCGGCGACCGATCTCTTCCAGGCTCATCGGGGTGTCGTCGGACAAGCCGTACCGCAGTGAGATCACCTCCGCCTCGCGTTCGGTCAACGTCTTGAGCACCTTGTCCAGCGCCGGCCGCACGGACGCCTCCGCCACCACCGCGCCCGGGTCGGGCGCGTCGTCCGGGAGCAGGTCGCCGAACTCGGCGTCGTCGCCGAGCCGGGCGTGCAGGGAAACCGGCTCCCGGGCGTACCGCAACACCAGCACGACCTTGTCCACGGTCACGTCCGCCTCGACGGCCAGCTCCTCGGGCGTGGGCCGGCGACCACTGTCCGCCAACGCCCGTTGAGCCTTCGTGACCCGGTACAGCACGTCCGCCATGTGCGAGGGCAGGCGGATGGTGCGGCTCTGGTCCGCGTGCGCGCGGCCGACGGCCTGCTTGATCCACCACGTCGCGTACGTGGAGAACTTGAGGCCGCGTCGGTGGTCGAATTTGTCCACAGCGTGCATCATGCCGATCGTCCCCTCCTGCACCAGGTCGGCCAGCGGCATGCCTTCGCTCGTGGCGTACCGCTTGGCGATCGACACGACCAGCCGCAGGTTCGCCCGGACCATGTGGTCCTTGGCCCTGCGACCGTCCTCGACCAGCCGTTCCAGGTCCGCCCGCTCGCCCGCGGTCAGGCCTTCGGCGCTGTCGAGCCGTTCCCGCGCCAGGACGCCCGCCTCGATGCGTTCACCGAGCGCGACCTCCTGCTCCGCGGTCAGAAGCGGAGTGCGGCCGATCTGGTTGAGGAAGTCCCTCACGCGGCTCCTTCCGGTCGGTGTGCCTGCGCGACACAAACTTAGGTCGAACCCAAACAGATGTCAAGAAGATTTTTGTGACCGACATATGTATAGTCGGAGCATGACCACGCCGCCCACGGGCCTGCGCGCCCGCAAGAAGCAGCAGACCAGGGAGAACATCTCCAACCAGGCCACCCGCCTGTTCCTGGAACGCGGGTTCGACAAGGTGACGATCGCCGACGTGGCCGAGGCCGCCGACGTCGCGAAGATGACCGTCACCAACTACTTCCCACGCAAGGAGGACCTGGCCCTCGACCTGGGCGGGGTGTTCGTCGACATGCTCGCCCGGACCGTCCGCGAGCGCGCCCCCGGCGAGTCCGCCCTGGCCGCCCTGCACCGCGCCTACGCGGACGCGGTCGCCCGGCACGACCCGGTCATCGGGTTCTCCGGCCCGGAGTTCGCCCGGATGATCGCCGACAGCCCGGCGCTGGTGTCCCGCCTGCGCGAGTTCCACGACGACCGGGAGACGGCCCTCGCGGAGGCGTTGGCCGAGGAGACCGCGGCGCGCCCGGACGACCTGCGCCCGCGCGTGGCCGCCGCGTTGCTGGGCGGCGTGCACCGGTTGCTGTTCGACGAGACCCTGCGCCGCACGGTGGCGGGCGAGCCGAACGACCGGATCGCGGCGGCGCTGGCCGAGCACGTGGACACCGCGTTCGGCATGCTCGAACCGACGCTGGGCGACTACGCGGTCCGGGCCTAGCCGCGCGGGTCCAACGGTCCGGGCCTAGCGGGGCGGGGAGGTCGCCGCGCCGGTTTCGGCCAGGTGGTCCACGACCCGGCGGGACAGGGCGGCCAGGACCTCGACCTCCTCGTCGGTGAGCAGGTCGACCAGGTGCGCGCGCACGGAGGCCACGTGGTGGGGCGCGGCGGACCGGATCGCCGCCCAGCCGCCGTCGGTGAGGACGACCTCGGAGCCGCGGCCGTCGTCGGCCACGTCCTCCCGGCGCACCAGGTCCCTGGCCTGCATCCGGGTGACGTGGTGGGACAGGCGGCTGGGCGACCAGAGCAGGTGACCGGCCAGGTCGCGCAGGCGCAGCCGGCCGCCGGGGGACTCGGACAGCGTGGACAGCACGTCGTAGTCCGGTTCGGACAGACCGGTCCGCTCGGCGAGGTCCCGGGCGAGGGCCAGGTCCAGCAGGGTGCGCATGCGGCGGTACCCGCGCCACGCCCGGTCTTCGGCCGGGGTCAGCCACCTCGGTTCGTCCACGGGAGGGAGGCTAACAGAGGTTGTTGACATGTCATCGGAATGCGGCCTAGGTTGATGACATGTCAAACAAACCTCGCCTCGCGGTCGTCGTCGCCAGCACCCGTCCGGGGCGCATCGGTCCGCAGGTCGGGCAGTGGTTCGGGGCGTTGGCCGAGGCGGCGTTCGAGGTGGTGCCGGTGG
Source organism: Saccharothrix sp. NPDC042600 (assembly GCF_040647305.1). Classification (NCBI taxonomy): domain Bacteria; kingdom Bacillati; phylum Actinomycetota; class Actinomycetes; order Pseudonocardiales; family Pseudonocardiaceae; genus Saccharothrix; species Saccharothrix sp. NPDC042600. The sequence goes on from NZ_JBEZBW010000025.1 coordinate 43,168, forward strand.
ACTTGGCCGAGGTGGACCTGCCGTTGCTGGACGAACCCGAGCACCCGTCGTCGGGCGTCTACGCGCACGAGCACACGCGGCGGTGGAGCGCGCTGGTCGACTCGATGGACGCCTACGCCTTCGTGACGCCCGAGTACAACCACAGCTTCCCGGCCACCTTGAAGAACGCACTGGACTACCTGTCGCGGGAGTGGCGGCACAAGCCGGCCGGGTTGGTGGGGTACGGGATGAGTTCGGCGGGCCTGCGCGCGACCCAGATGCTGACGCCGGTCGTTCGCGCGCTGGGCATGGTGCCGGTGGCGGAAACCGTCGCGATCCCGCTCCGCCAACGCGTGGACGACGACGGACGCCTGGTTCCGGACGACACCATGAACACCACCGCCACGGCCCTGATCACCTCCCTGGCGCGCTACACGACCGCACTCAGGTCCCTCCGCACCGCCGCCTGAGGGATCGGCTGGGGGGAGGGCGGAGGGTTGGAGGCGGCCCGGACTCGCGCGGGTGGACAGGCGGCGGCGCGGCGGCACGGTGTTGTGGCGGCGAGCGGCACGGCGCGGCGTCGGGGCGGCGGCGGTCCGGCACGGCGCGGCGTCGGGACGGCGGCGGTCCGGCGCGGTCCGGCGCGGCGCGGCGTCGGGGCGGCGGCAGTGCGGCGGGCTGCGGCGGGTTTGTCGTACCTCGGTGGGAGAATGGTGTCGGGGGCCGGAGGCCGCGGTTGGTGCCAGTGCGCGTCGGCCCGATCAAGACCCCACCGACGGCTATAGTGGGCGGGTTTCGAGCCGCGAGAACGGAGAGCCGATGTCGGTGTCGGGTGGCGAACCCGCGGACCAGGTGCCGCCGCACCGCCTGAACACCGCCGACCAGGTGGCCGCCGTCCTGCGCAAGCGGATCACCGACGGGCTGCTCGAACCCGGTCGCCAGCTGCGCGAGGAGCAGTTGTCCGCCGCGCTCGGCATCTCCCGCAACACCATCCGCGAAGCCTTCCGCGTCCTCATCCAGGACGAGCTGATCGTCCGCGAGCCCTACCGCGGGGTGTTCGTCCGCGTCGTCACCGCCGAGGACGTCGCCGACATCTTCCGCACCCGCAAGCTCCTCGAACCGCTCGGCCTCGACGCCCTCGTCGCGGACCGGGCCGCCGCCGCCCGCCTCCTCCGGATCGCCGACACCGCCGAGGCCGCCGCCCGCGCCGGGGACTGGCGCGGCGTCGGCACCGCGAACCTCGACCTGCACCGGGCGCTGGTCGAACCGTGCCGCAGCCAGCGCCTGGACCGGCTGTTCACCCAGCTGTTCGCCGAACTGCGCCTGGCGTTCCTGCTCACCGGCGACCCCCAGCCGCTGCACGAGCCCTACCTCGCCTGGAACCGGACCCTCGCCGAGCTGATCGTCGCGGGTGACGCGGACGCCGCCCGCGCCGAACTCCTGCGCTACCTCGACGACGCCGAACGCCGCATCACCGAGGCCGTCAAGGCGAAGAGCTGACCCCGGGCACCGCCAGCCCCGACTCGTAGGCCGCGATCACCGCCTGCACCCGGTCGCGCAGCCCGAGCTTCGCCAGCACGTTGCTCACGTGCGTCTTGACCGTGTGCTCGGTGACCACCATCGCCGCCGCGATCTCCGCGTTGGTCAACCCCTTCGCGATCAGCGCCAGCGTCTCCTGCTCCCGCGCGGTCAGCGCGGGCAGCCGCACGGTCGGCGACGGCGCGGTGAAGCGGGCGATCAGCTTGCGCGTCACCGAAGGCGCGAGCAGCGCCTCCCCGGCGGCCACCACGCGCACCGCGTGCACCAGGTCGTCCCGCCGCACGTCCTTGAGCAGGAACCCGCTCGCCCCCGCCTTCAACGCCTCGAACACGTACTCGTCCACGTCGAACGTCGTCAGCATGAGCACCTTCGCCGCCCCGCTGACCGCCCGCGCCGCCTCGATGCCGTCCACGCCGGGCATCCGGACGTCCAGCAGCACCACGTCCGGCCGCAGCTCCCGCACCGCCGCGACCGCCGCCGCACCGTCCCCCACCTCGGCGACGACCTCGACGTCCGGCTGGGCGTCGAGGATCATCGCGAACCCGGCGCGCACCAGCTCCTGGTCGTCGGCCACCACCACCCGGATGCTCATGCCGGCAACCGCGCCGACACGCGGAACCCGGCCCCGTCGCCGCGCGGACCGGCCTCCGCCGACCCGCCGCACGCCGCGGCCCGCTCCCGGATGCCGATCAACCCCCGGCCACCGCCGGTCGCGACCGCGCCGCGCCCGTCGTCCACCACGCTGATCACCAGCTCACCGGCCTTCCACTCCAGTCGCACGTCCGCCCGCGCCGCCCCCGCGTGCCGCACCACGTTGGTCAACGCCTCCTGCGTGATCCGGTACGCGGCGACCTCCACGTCCGGCCGCAGCGGCACCGGCACCCCGGTCACCGCGTAGTCCACCTCGACCCCCGCCCGCCGCACCCGCTCGGCCAGCCCCGGCACGTCGTCCAGCGTCGGCTGCGGCGCGCGCGGGCCGCCGTCGTCGTCCAGCACCGCCAGGATCCGCCGCAACTGGGCCATCGCGTCCCGCCCCGCCGACGCGATCGCGTCGAACGCCGCCTCCGCCCGCGCCGGGTCCGCGCGCAGCACCACCGGTCCCGCCTCGGCCTGCACGACCATCACGCTGACCGCGTGGGACAGGATGTCGTGCATGTCCCGGGCGATTCGGGCCCGTTCCCGCTCCGCCGCGCGCTCCGCCTCCACCACGCGTTCCCGCTCCGACCGCTCGGCCCGCTCCACGGCCGCCGCGTTCACCCGCCCGACGGCGTAGGCGGCGACCAGCAACGCGATCGTCCGCAACGCCGTCACCGGCCCGACCGCGACCACCGTGCCCCCGATCGACAGCACCAGGGCGGCGATCCGGGCCGGCGGGGCCGAGTGGGCGGCCACCGCGTGCATCGCCACGATCGCGCCGTACCAGACCGGCTGCCCGGGGACCTCGCCGACGTGGTCGTAGGACGCGGCGACGAGCAGCACCGCCAGCAGCACCACCACGGGCGCCTGCCGCCGCCAGAACAACGGCACCGCCGAGGCCAGCACGACGGCGTAGCCCGGCCACCCGTACGACTCGTCCCCGATCGCGAACGGCCACAGCTGGGCCGCGGCGACCAGCACGGGAAGCCCCCAGCGGATCAGCACGCCGGTCATCCTCACACAAGCGCCGGCGCACGCCGCCGTGCCAGCGGCAGGAACGACACCAGCAGCAGCACGGCCCCGACGGGGATCAGGTCCTTGGACACGATCGGCATCACCAGGTCGGCGAACACCAGCACCGGCGTCCACACCCGGACTTCCCCGCGCAGGGCCAACATCACCACGAGCGCGAGCTGCCCCACCGAGAACACGTAGGGCGCGAGGTCGTAGCAGAACAGCGACACCCCCGGCACTTCCTTGACCTGTCGGGACATCGCCGCCATGCCCGCGTGGTCGTCGGCCAGCAACCCCACCACGACGTCCACCCCGAACTGCCCGATGAACCCGACCGCCCCGACCGTCGCGACGGCGGCCACCACCCGGGCGCGCGGCCCGATCCGCGCGGCCATGTCCCAGAAGATCCGGATGAACAACAGCAGGGCGGCCAGAAAAGCGATGTGTCCCCACGTCCAGGCGGGTCCTGGCCCGCGCTCCCCGTCGAACCCGTCGATGACGCGGGCGACGCCGTAGAAGAGGACCAGCAGCGGTGCGGCGATGTATGCGTTCATGCAGCACATCCTGCGGACGCGGGGCGTCCGGCTGATCACCCGCGAGAGCGGTCTTCGACCTCCCTCTCAAGAGTGAGAAGCGCCTTCGCCGTCACGTCGTCGTCGGGCAGCAGCACGACCAGCCGGTGCTCGTCCCCACCGGCCACCACCAGCCCCTCGACCGCCAACCGCAGCTCCCCCGCCTCGGGGTGCACCCACCGCTCGACCCCGGTCCACCGCGGCAGCGCCCCACCGACCCGCCCGGTGAACCCGCGCCCGGCCACGATCGTCAATTCCTCGACCAACGAGGCCGCGGCGTGGTCGAGCAGGTCCGCCGCCGCCCGCACCGCGGCGGCCCGGTCGTCGGCGACCGACTCCCAGTCGGGGAACATCGCTCTCGCCCGGGGATCGGTGAACACGAACCGCGCCAGGTTGGGCGGGTCACCGTCGAGCAGGGGCCCGGCGAGCGCCGGGAACCCCGAGGACCACGCCAGCACGTCGAGGGCGGGGTCCACCACGAACGCGAAGTCCAACCGGTCGAGCAACGCCAACAGGGTGGGCCGAACCGGCTTCGGCACCGGCACGTGCGGGCAGTTGCTCCCGACCTTCACCAGCCGGTGCAGGTGCGCCCGTTCCTCGGGCAGCAGCCCGAACACGTCGGCCAACGCCCCCAGCACCGCGGCCGACGGCTGCCGGTCGCTGCCCCGCTCCAGCCGGATGAGGTACTCGACGCTGATCCCGGCCAGCTCCGCCACCTCGCCGCGCCGGAGCCCCGGCGTGCGCCGCCGCGCCCCCACGGGCAGGCCCACCCGCTCGGGACCGGTCGCCTCCCGCCGAGCACGCAGGAACCTGCCCAACGCGGAGTCGGTCATGACCCGATCCTAGGCGGGCGACGCCCAGGGGGTCCCTGACACGGCCTCCCTCCGGCCGCCGGCAGGAGGCAGGGTCGGGGGCATGAAGTACCGACTGTTCGGCCAGACCGGCTTGCGCGTCTCCGAGTTGCTGCTCGGCGCGATGGTGTTCCAGGACCGCGACGAAGCACGCCGGATCGTCGCCGCGTACGCCGACGCCGGCGGCAACGTCATCGACACCGCCTCCGCCTACGGTGACAGCGAGAGCATCCTCGGCGAGGTCCTCACCGACCGCGACCGCTTCGTCCTGGCCACCAAGTACACGCTGGCCCGCGACACCGCCGACCCCAACGGCGCCGGCAACCACCGCAAGAACCTCCGGCTGTCCCTGGAGCGCAGCCTCCGGCGGCTGCGGACCGACCACGTGGACGTCTACTGGGTGCACATCTGGGACCGGCACACGCCCGTCGAGGAGACCATGCGCGCTCTGGACGACGCCGTCCGCGCGGGCAAGGTGCTCTACGTGGGCATCTCCGACGCTCCCGCCTGGGTGGTCGCGCACGCCAACACGCTCGCCCAGTTCCGCGGCTGGTCGCCGTTCGCCGGCATCCAGGTGCCCTACAACCTGCTCAACCGGGACGTCGAGCGCGAGTTGCTGCCCCTGGCGGAGGCGTTCGGGCTCAGCGTCGCCGCGTGGGCGCCGTTGGCCGCCGGCAAGCTGGTCGGCGGGTCGCGGGTGACGCCCGAGGCGCACGAGCTGCCGGTGGTCGAGGCGGTGCGCGCGGTCGCCGACGAGCTGGGGGTCACGCCCGCGCAGGTGGCGCTGGCGTGGACCCGGGCCAAGTCGCCGGTGGTGCTGCCGTTGGTCGGCGTCAGCAAGGCCGCCCAACTCGCGGACAACGTCGGCGCGCTGGACCTGGCGCTGCCGCCGGAGGCCGTCGCACGGCTGGATGCCGCGTCCGGGTTCAAGAACGGCTTCCCGGGCGACTTCATCGCCCAGGCCGAGCCGACGGCGTTCGTGTTCGGCGACCACGCCACCAGGGTCGGGCCGCGCCTGCCCCGGCACGTCTAGGGCTTGCACTGCGGCGGCTGGCACAGCATCCCGCTCAACGCGGTGTGGAAGATGCCGGAGATCGCGGCCGGGTCGGGCGTGGTGAACGCCCGACCGCCGGTCGCCGCGGCGATCTGGGTCAGCTCCTCCAGGTCCGCGTCGCCGCCGATGCCCAGGGCCACCACGGGCAGCGGCCGGCGCGGGTCCTGGAGGGCGGCCAGCTCCGCCAGCAGCGCCTCCCGGCTGATCCCGGCCGGGTCCTCGTTGCGCCCGTCGGTCATCACCACGACCACGTTGAGCCGCCCGGACTCCCAGTTCTCGCGCGCGGACCGGTAGCTGGCCAGGACGCTGTCGTAGAGGCCGGTCGCGCCGCCCTCGATGGCCCGCACCGAGCGCAGCCGCTCGGGCGACCCGGCCGCCAGGTGCTCGGCCACGGTCTTGACGGGCAGCAGCTCGCGGTGGTCGCGCTCGCCGTCGAGGTTGGTCGAGAACAGCCACACGCCGACCTTCGTGGTCGACTTGACGATGCCGAACCCGGCTTCGGTGGCCGCGACCGTCACCGCCATCCGGTTCCTGCCCGTCCCCGGCACGGCCTGCGCCATCGAGCCGGACACGTCGAGCAGGATGTGCAGCCGCCCGCTGAGGTTGATGACCGCCCACTGGTTGAGCGCCTCGTCCACGGCGTCGGCCTCGGGCACCGGGACCGGCTCGACCCGCTCGGGCGCCCACGACGCGCGCCCGTCCGGGGCACGCAGGTCGCCGGGCAACGGGGTCTCCAGCAACGCCGACAGCAACCGCCGGGCGGCGTCGCGGTCGCGGGCCTGCGGCAGCACCGCGAACGGGTAGTCCAGCGCGGGCACGGGGACGTCCGGGTACACGGCCACCAGCCGCTTCCCGGCCCCGTCGCGGTTGTGCTTGAGCAACGCCTGCTCCGACAACGCCACCGCCGCGCCGTCGGACGCGCCCACCCCGGCGGACAGCCTGCGCAACGACGCGGTCAGCTCCGCCGAGTCGACCGCGAGCTGCCGAGCACCCCACACGGCGGCCAGCCCCACGGGGTCGCGCGCCGGGTCCGGCAGGCCCACGGCCAGGTCGGCCAGCACGCGGTTCCACGACGTCGGCAGGCCCAGGGTGGCCGCGCCCTCCTCGGTCACGCCGAGGACGACCGGCGACATCGCCACGGACGTCCCGCGCACCGGCAGGTCCCACGACTTCCCGGCCTGCGCGCGGCGCAACCAGGTGGTGGAGGACGGGATCCACACGTCCACGCCCGACGGGTTCTCCGCCACCAGCGCGGAGTCACGGGCGGACACCGAGACCTCGGCGCACGTCAGCGTCGCGGCGGCCCGCTCGACGGCGGGCGCCAGCTCGGGCGCGACGCTGACCGACAGCGCGCTCACGCCGGCGCAGTCGCCGGACCCGAAGCGCAGGTGCGGCACGCCGACCCACGCGGCCACCGCGAGCAGGAGCAGCACCCCGAACACCACGGCGGGAGCACGCCGAGCGCCACGCATGTCCACTCCCGTCGACCAGACGTCATCGCACGTTAACCCACCCCTTCCCGTTACCGGTTGTCCCTGCGCACAACATGCTCTGTCGCCGGGACCAACGCCCCGATGGCTATCTTCCGGACACCAGCCCACGGCTCCCCGGGAGAGATCGGGTGGACTTCGACCAGGTTCGTCAGGACTGGACCACGCTCGGCGCGCAGGACCCGCTGTGGGCGGTGAGCGTGGCGCCGGACAAGCGCGGCGGCCGGTGGGACGTCGACGAGTTCCTCGCCCAGGGCCGGGAGGACGTGGCCCGCGCCCGCGCGTGGCTCACCCGGCTGGGCCTGCCCGCGCGGTGGAACCGGGTGCTCGACTTCGGCTGCGGCGCGGGCCGGCTGTCGCAGGCGCTGGCCGAGCACGCCGAGGAGGTCGTCGGCGTCGACGTGTCGGTGCCGATGCTGGAGACCGCGCGGGCGTTGGACCGCAGCGGCGGGCGCTGCCGGTTCGTGCTCAACGAGTCGCCCGACCTGCACGTGTTCCCCAGCGGCAGCTTCGACCTGGTGTTCTCCGAACTGGTGCTGCAACACCTGCCCAAGCGGGTCATCACCGAGTACCTCGCCGAGTTCGTGCGCGTGCTGCGGCCGGGCGCGGTGGCCCTGGTCCAGTGCACGACCCGTCCACTGTGGACGCTCAAGGGCATCGGCTGGCGGATCGCGCCCAACCCGGTGGTCCGGTTCGCGCAGCGGGCGGTGCTCGGCTACCCGGCGCCGATGCGCATGACGGCGCTGCCCGAGGCGAGGGTGCGGGCCGTGGTGGCCGCGCACGGCGGCGAGGTCGTGGACACCGCGACCACGCCGGAACCCGCGACGCACTGGGTGTCCACCCGGTACGTGATCCGCAAGCTCGGCGGGGGGCGCTGACATCCGCACGAGAGCAACCCCCTGGGTGCCGGCGGGACTGACGCTCCTGTCGTTCCTCCAACTCCCGGGGCGCACCACCTTCGACACCAAGCTCGACCTGGTCGTGGACCCGGCCGCGTTCCTCGGCCGCGCGCTGCACCTGTGGAACCCCATGGCCAGCGGCGGCGAACTGCAGAACCAGGCGTACGGCTACCTGTTCCCGATGGGGCCGTTCTTCCTGCTGGGCGACCTCGCCGGGCTGCCGCCGTGGATCACGCAACGCCTGTGGTGCGCGCTGCTGCTGTGCCTGGCGTACGCGGGCGCGCTGCTGCTGGCGCGGGCGTTGGGCATCGGCAGCGAACCCGCCCGCCACGTCGGCGCGCTGGCGTACGCGCTGGCCCCGCGCATGTTGACCGAGATCGGTCCGCTGACCGCGGAGATGCTCGCGGCGGTGATGCTGCCGTGGGTGCTGCTGCCGCTGGTGAAGGCGGACCGGCTGGGGCCCCGCCGGGCGGCGGGGCTGTCCGGGTTGGCCGTGCTGGGCATGGGCGGGGTCAACGGCGCGGTCGTGGTGATGGCGCTGGTGCTGCCCGGGTTGTGGCTGCTGACCCGGAAGTGGTCGTGGCCGCACGTGCGGCTCGTCCTGTGGTGGGTCGGCTCGGTGGCGGCGGCGGTGCTGTGGTGGTTCCTGCCGCTGGTGCTGCTGGGCCAGTACAGCCTGCCGTTCGTGGACTACGTCGAGTCGGCGACCAACACCACCTCGCCGACCTCGCTGTTCCAGGTGCTGCGCGGCACGAACCAGTGGGTGGCCTACGTCGTGCAGGGCACGCCGTGGTGGCCGGCCGGGTTCCTGCTGGTGGACAACCCGTTCCTGATGGCCGCCACCGGCGTCCTCGCGGCCCTCGCGCTGGCCGGCCTGGCCCGCACGAGCCTGCCCGAGCGCCTGTTCCTGACGTTGGGCGTGGTCACCGGGGCCACCCTGCTCACCATCGGGTACGTCGGCGCGCTGGACAGCCCGCTGTCGGAGACCGTGCGGGTCCTGCTGGACGGCCCGCTCGCGCCGCTGCGCAACGTGCACAAGCTCGAACCCGGCCTGCGGCTGCCGCTGGCGCTGGCCCTGGCGCACGCGCTGACCGGCCGGTTGCCGCTGCTGCGGCGGGTGGTGTCCCCGGTCCCGGCGCGGCGGGCGCGGGTCGTCGCGGGCGCGCTGGTGGTGGTCGTCGCCGCCGCGCCCGCGTGGCTGCTCACCCTGCGGCCCGGCCCCGGCTGGGACGAGATCCCCGGCCACTGGGAGGACGCCACCGCGTGGCTGGAGCGGGCCGACCCCGACGCGCGGGCGCTGGTCGTGCCCGGCACGGGGTTCGCCGAGTACACCTGGGGCCGGCCGATCGACGAGCCGGTGCAGGCGCTGGCGCGGTCGCCGTGGGCGCTGCGCAGCCAGATCCCGCTCGGCTCCGAGGGCAACACGCGGGTGATGGACGCCGTGGAGGACGCGCTGGCCGACGGTCGCGGCGCGCCCGGCCTGGCCGACTTCCTGGCCCGGTCCGGGCACCGGTTCCTGGTGCTGCGCAACGACGTCTCCCGCGCGGAGACCGACGTGCCGCCGATCGCGGTGCTGCGCACGGCGTTGGAGCGGTCGCCGGGGATCAAGCGGGTGGCCGGGTTCGGCGAGGCCGCGCCGTCACCGGTGAAGGTGGACGCGACGCTGCCCGCCGTGCCGGCGCTGGAGGTCTACGAGGTCGAACGGGACGTGCGGCGCGCGGTCGCGGTGGCGGCGCGGGACGTGGCCACGGTCAGCGGCGGCCCGGAATCGCTGCTGCCGCTGCTGGACTCGGGCTTGCTCGCCCCCGACCAGCCGACCGTGCTGGCCGGGGACGGCGGCGCGCCGGAGGGCGCGGACCGGCTGGTCACCGACGGTCTGCGCAACCGCGAGCGCAACGTCGGCCGGATGCGGGACAACCTCGGTCAGACGCTGACCGTCGAGGAGGAGCCCCGGCAGGTGCGGCCCGCGCTGGACGTGCTGCCGTTCGACGGGCTGGAGCACCGGACGGTGGCCGTGCACCGGGGCATCCGCGGGATCACGGCCTCGACGTCGGCCGGGTTCGCCGACTCGGTGCGCGGTTCGGACCAGTCCTCGATGCCGTTCGCGGCCGTGGACGGCGACCCCTACACGGCCTGGCAGTCCTCCACGGTGGACGGCGCGATCGGGCAGTGGCTGGAGGTCGCGCTGGACACGCCGCGGGTGCTGACCGAGGTCGGGCTGCGCGTGGTGGACGACCGGCGCGTGGGCTGGCCGGTGACCCGCATCCGGATCACCACCGACGCGGGCGAGGTCGAGCACGAGGTGGAGCGCGGGTCCGGTGAGCAGCGGTTCGCCGTCGCGGCGGGGTTGACCGGGCGGGTGCGGGTGACGGTGCTGGCCCTGGCGGCGGGGCGCACGACCGGCAACGCGGGCATCGCGGAGCTGTCGGTGCCCGGGGTCGAGCCCGAGCGGGCGTTGCGGGTGCCCTCCGACGTGCCGCCGGCGGAGGGGCGGCGGACCGGGTTCGCGTTCAGCCGCGGCGCGCAGCCGAGGTTCGCGTGCCTGCGGGTGGCCGGCGTGGTGCGGTGCGACGCGGGCCTGACCCGGTTCGGCGAGGAGCCCTCGGGCGTCCACCGGTTGTTCCGCACCGACGCCAAGGCCACCTACACCGTCGACGGGACCGTGCTGCCCGCCGGTGGCGCGACGCCGCCGGTGCGGTTGCCCGGGGTGGCGGTGTCGGGGTCCACGCAGCTCGCCGGTGACCCGGCCGCCGCGCCCTCGGCGGCGGTCGACGGCGACCCGACGACCACGTGGATCGCCGACCACACGGACGAGCGGCCGACGCTGCGGTTCTCCTTCGACGAGCCGCGCGAGGTGCGCGGGCTGAAGATCTCCGTGGACTCCGCCTCCGGCGCGAGCGCCCCGATCGAGGTGGACGTCACCACGCCGGCGGGGACCGTGCGGCGGCCGGTGACCGACGGCGGATCGGTCGAGTTCTCCGCCACGACCGACCGGCTGGAGGTCGCCGTGGTGCGCCGGGACAGCTTCGACGGGCCGCCCGGGATCACCGAGCTGACGCTGGACGGGGTCGAGCTGCCCGCCTCGCCGCCGGACGCGCCGGTCGTCGCGCCGTGCGGGCAGGGCCCGCCGTTGCGGGTCGACGGGGTCGAGTACGACACGTCCGTGTCCGGGACGGTGGCGGACCTGGTGGAGCACCGGCCGCTGCGGCTGACCACGTGCCCGGACCTGGCCGAAGGGCTGGCGTTGGGCGCCGGCGACCACGAGCTGCGCGGCGGTCGGTCGGCGGACTTCGTGGTGCAGGACGTGTGGCTCAAGCCGACCACCCCGGCCGCCGCGCCGCGGCACCGCGCGGTGGAGGTGGTGACGTGGGAGGCCGCCGACCGCGAGGTGCGGGTCGAGGCCGGGCCCGCCGCCGTGCTCGCCGTGCCGGAGAACGCCAACGACGGCTGGGTGGCCGCGGTGGACGGCACGCCGTTGGAGCGGACCCGGGTGGACGGGTGGCAGCAAGCGTGGCGGCTGCCCGCGGCCGGTGGCCCGGTCACGGTGACGATGGAGTTCGTGCCGGACAACTCCTACCGGTCGCGGTTGCTGGTGGGCGCGGTGGCCGTGGTCCTGTTGGCGCTCCTGGCTTTCCTGCCGGGACGGCGGTCGAGGACCACCGTGGCGTCCGGCGGGGACCGGTGGGTGCCGTGGGCGTTGGTGGCGCTGCTGGCGTTGCTGGGCGGCATGGCGGGCGTGGTGGCGTTGCTGTCGTGCCTGTTCCTGCGCAGCCTCGTGCCGGACTACCGGCGCGCGGTGTCGATGGCGTTGGCGTTCGGCGGGATGCTGGTGGCGACGGCCGTCAGCGTGACCGGGCGCGTGCTCGGGCACGGCCAGGAGTGGGCGTACGGGACGGTCGCGCAGGCGGCGGTGCTGGTGGCGCTGGCGGCCGTGGTGTCGGCGCGGATCAGGTGGTTCGACCGTGCCGCCTAGCGCGTGCCTCCACGACCGCGCCGGACGCCACCAGGAGACCGGTGGCGACGACGGCGGCCGAGACGGTCTGCGCCGGGGAGTCGTTGAGCCACAGCATGACCAGCGCCGTCTCGCCCGCGACGGCCAGCCACACCAGCAGGGTCGCCTTGCGGTCGCGGCCGGCGATCCGGGCGTAGAGCAGGAGCTGGGCGAGCGCGAGCAGCGTGCCGACGAGCGCGAACGCCCACAACGGGAGCGCGGTGTCGGCGTAGGACGGTCCGCCGATGAGCCTGGTGGCGGTGGGGCCGAACAGCGCCGCGCCGAGCACCACCACGCCGTCCAGGGCCGCGCAGACGGCGAGCGCCGAGGCCAGCGCCCGGCCGCTGCCCTCCGGACGGGCCAGGCGGGGCAGCAGGATCACGGCGATCGCGTGCGGGAGCCAGTAGGCGATCTTGGTCAGGACCGCGCCCACGGCGTACTCGCCGGACGCGGCGGCCGGGAGGACGTGGCGGGCCAGCAGCAGGTCCAGGTTGACCAGGACGACCACGGCGAGCAGGGCCTGACCGGCGTGCAGCACCTCCCGCACGTCGGCCGGCCGGAACCTCCCCGGGCGCGGCCTTCGACAGGAGAGCCAGCCGACCGCGGTGGAGGCCGCGGTGCCGAGGGCCGCGCCGGCGAGCGTGCCCGTGGTGGTCCCGGTCCAGACGAGGCCGACCAGCGCGCCGCCCACGCGCGCCCCGCCTTCCAGCGCGACCAGCGCGCCGAACAACGCGTAGCGGCGGTCGCCTTGGAGCAGGCCGTGCCAGAGCCCGTTGAGGGTGAGCGGACCCACGCACACCGCGAGCCAGACGACCGCGCCGACGTCGGCCACGCGCAGCAACGGGACCGCGACGGGGACGGCGAGGGCGGCCAACGCCGTGATCGTGGCGGCCACCGCGAGCCCGAGGCCCACCACCGGGCGGCGCGACTTGTCGGGATCCGCGGCCACCTTGAGCGCCACGTGCGTTTGCAGGGCCATCGCCGGGACCGCGCCGACGAGGAGCACCGCCAGCAACGCACCGAGTTCGCCGAACGCGGCCGGGGCCAACAGCCGTGCCGCGACCACCGTCAGCACGTAACCGGAGACGTTGGCGAGCATCACGCCGGCGGTGACCGCGAGCGCTTGGCCGGGTTGCCGGGTGGGACTCTTCGAGCTGACGGCCACGGCGGACCTCCGGGGTCAGCGAACGGTGTGGTTCGCACTGTAGCCGGGCGCGGGTGTGGTGAGAACCCTTGACACGAAAGGTGGTTCTTCCCGCTTGGTGCGGCCTGCTGGCGCTGGTCGTGCTGTTTCCCTTGCTGGGTCGCGGGTTTGTGCTGTCCTACGACATGGTGTTCGCGCCTTCGCAGTCGTTGTTGCCGGAGAGCGTGGGCGCGGGGAGCACGCCTGCGCGTTCTGTGCCCGCTGATGCCGTGGTTGCTCTCGTCACCGGTCTGTTGCCCGGCGATGTGGTGCAGAAGGTGTTGTTGGCGGCGGCTTTGTTCCTCGGGCCGTGGGGTTCTGGGCGTTTGGTGCCCACGGAGTCCCTTGGGACGCGGTTGGTCGCGGCTACCGCTTACGGGTGGACTCCGTACGTTGCCGAGCGGTTGTTCATGGGGCACTGGCCGTATTTGCTGGCTTACGCGTGTCTGCCGTGGATCGCGGCGGCCGGGTTGGCGGTGCGGGCTGGTGAGCCGAAGTCCTTGGCCCGGCTGGTGTTGTGGATGGCTCCGGCCGTGCTCACGCCCACGGGCGGGTTGCTCGCGGCGGGGACCGCGTTGGCTGCTTGTGGGCGGCGCCGGGCTGGGTGGGTGGTCGCCGCCGCCGTGGGCGTGAACCTGCCTTGGCTGGTTCCTTCCGTGCTCCGGTCCGGCGCTGTGCTGTCCGCGCCCCAGGCGGTGGAGTTGTTCGCCGCCAAGGGTGAGAACTGGGCCGGGGTTGTCGTTTCCGTGCTGGGGTTGGGCGGGTATTGGAACGCCGACGTGGTGCCGGCCAGTCGCGGGCTGCCGCTGGTGCCGGTGTTGACGGTCGCTGTCGTGGCTGTCGCGTTGGTCGCTTTTCCGCGCCTGGTGCGGAGTTGGGGCGTCGGGTTGGTCGCCCTAGGCGGGCTGGGGGTGGTCTTCGCGCTGCTCGCGCACCTGCCGTTCGGGCGGGTGGCGCTGGAGTGGGCGGTGGCTTCGGTTCCCGGCGCGGCGTTGTCGCGGGATGCGCAGAAGTGGGTCGCGTGGTGGGCGCTTCCGTTGGCGGTCGGGTTCGCCCTGGGGGTCGAGGCGCTGGCGCGGGCGCACAAGGCGGTGGTCGCGGTGGCGGTCGCGTTGCCGGTGGTGGCGATGCCGGACTTGGCTTGGGGCGGGTGGGGGCGGCTCGACACCGTTCAGTACCCGGCGGACTGGGCGCGGGTGCGGGCGGTGTTGGCCGACGATCCGCGGAGCGGGGACGTGCTCGCCCTGCCGTTGGGCGCGTTCCGGCGGTTCGAGTGGAACGGGGACCGGACCCAGCTCGACCCCGCGCCGAGGGTGTTGCCGCGCACGGTCGTCGTCGATGACACCGTGCACGTGAGCGGGGTTCCCGTGCCGGGCGAGGACACAAGGATGCCCGGTGTTCGGGCGGCCCTGCGGGACGGGTCGTTGGGGGCGGTGGGTGTCGGGTGGGTCCTGGTGGAGCACGGGACGCCCGGCGATGTGCCGGACTTGAGCGGGTTGGACGAGGTTTTCGCCGGGCCTTGGCTGACGCTGTACCGGGTTCCCGGGGACGTGGCCACCCCTGCGCCGGAAGGCTTGGGCTGGATCGTGGCGGGCGATGTCGTCGCGGTGCTGATTTTGGCTGGTTTTGTGTTGTGGCAACGGTTACCGACCGGTAGATTGTTGTTCCACCGACGCGAGGAGTGACCCGTGGGCAAGATCGTCGCAGCAGTCGTCGTGGTCCTGGCGGGCGCCGCCCTGGCGACCGGCGGCACCGTGGCGCTGGTGAGCGCCAACAGCCCGGACCGCACGGTCGAGCTGGACAACGCGCCCGCCGCCAACGGCGCGGGTGGCGTGGTCGACTACGGCACCGTCAAGCGCTGACCGTGCACGCGGCGACGCTGGGCCGTTCCGTCAAGCTGTTCCGCGCGTTCCGCAACGAACAGACCGACCGGGACACGTTCTACCGCACGCTGGCGCAGGACTCGGCCGACCAGGTCGAGTCCTTCACACCGTTGGCCGGCCGGGTGTTGCTGGACGTGGGCGGCGGACCGGGCTACTTCGCGGATGCCTTCCGCGCCAAGGGCGCCCGGTACGTCGGCCTGGACCCGGACGTCGGCGAACTGTCCGCGCGCGGCGCTCCCGGCCAGGACATGATCCGGGCCAGCGGGACGAACCTGCCGGTGCGGACGGGCGCCGTGGACGTGTGCTACTCGTCCAACGTGCTGGAACACGTGTCCGAGCCGCACAGGATGTTGGCGGAGATGGTCCGGGTGACCAAGCCGGGCGGGACGGTGTTCCTGTCGTTCACCCCGTGGCTGTCCCCGTGGGGCGGCCACGAGACTTCCCCGTGGCACTACCTGGGCGGCCACTACGCCGCGCGGCGGTACGCGGCGAAAACCGGTGCAGAGCCCAAGAACCGCTTCGGCACCAGCCTGTTCGCCTTCTCTTTCGGTGCCGCGCTGGCTTGGGCACGCGCCCAGGACAACGCCCGTTTGGTTCGCGCTTTCCCCAGGTACCACCCTTCTTGGGTTTCTTGGGTCGCGAGCGTTCCCGGTTTGCGCGAGGTCGCCAGTTGGAACGCCGTTCTCGTTCTAACCAGACTCTGATTCGCTCCGCTACTTCACGCTCCTCTAGCTTCACGCTGCGCTGACTTGGACGCTGCGCTGGCTTCGACGCTGCGCTGGCTTCGACGCGCTGACGCGCTCTCAAGCTCGAACGCGCTGCGCGCTCTCAAGATCAAAAGCGCCTCGCCGGCAGGCAGGCCCCTGGGGAGGAAGAGCGTCGGTCTTTCCCCCGCACGACCTGCCGGAGGCAACCACCCTTCTCCCTTCTTGGCAACCGGAAAAGCTGGTTGCCAAGAAGGGAGAAGGGTGGTTGGGCTGCGCCCAGGCCGTACGGGGGAAAGACCGAGGCCCTTCCTTTGGCTAAATAGCCCAAAGAAGAGCCCGCGCTGCGCGCGGAGGCCGGGCGCACCACCGATGATGAGCGGACCGGCCCGGCTCTTGGCGCCGAAGGCGCCACCGTTGTGGCTATCAGCCACAGGAAGGGCCTCGGTTCGTTCCCCGTACGGCCTGGGCGCAGCCCAACCGCGCTTCGCTCCTTTCCGCAACCAGCTTTACCGGTTGCGGAAAGGAGCGAAGGGTGGTTGCCTCCGGCAGGCCGTACGGGGAACGAACCGACGCCCTTCCACCCCCGGGGGCCTGCCCGCCGGCGAGGCGCTTTTGATCTTGAGAGCGCGCAGCGCGCCACGCTTGAGAGCGCGTCAGCGCGACCACGCTTGAAGAGCGCGAAGCGCGCCCAAGAAAGCGAAGCGAGCTTGAAAGCGCCTGCGGCAAAGGAAGATCAAGCGTTGACGGGAAGCTGAACGCGAGTGGGAGAACCACCAGAACGCAAGTGCCGCCCACGGCGATCAGTCAACAAGAGAACGAGAGCGACGACAGTGAGGACACCACCGACGACGTACAAGATCGGCGGCAACCCGGTGATCAAGAACAACTTGCCCAAGTTCTCCTCGGTCTCCTTGACGTTGGCGCTGACCGTCTCCTCGGTCATCTTCAAAGTACCCTCGAAGACGGTGGTCGCCGGGCCGCTGGTGTCGCGCAGTTCCTGCTTCACCTGCTCGGAACCGTTGATGACCTTGCCGGTCACGGGTTCCACCCAGAACGTGCGCACGACCTCGTAGTGCAGGGCCGCCTTGACCGTGGGGACGCCGGGCTTGCCCACCAGCGATCCCGGCACCTCGCGCTCGTCCACCTTGGTGCTCGGGATCTCCTGCACGAACTTGTAGACCGGCAGGTCCTTGACGGTCTCCTCGCCGACGAAGCGGGCGTCGCGCGCCTGCCGCACGGTGCCGTCGTACCACGGGTACGTCTTCTTCTCCGTGTTGAACGGGAACTTGAAGCTCAACCCCGGTTGCTGCGCCTCGCCCCGGTCGGCCTTGACGCGCTTGCCCGTCTCCTTCTCGTAGTACTGGTTCTCGCACGGCGTCACCATCTCGCCGCTGTGCCGGTCCAGGCACACGGACCGCACGCCGGCGGTCACCGTGAGACCGTCCTTGTCGGACACCAGCTTGGACGCCTCGACCCACACGGTCACGTCGCCGTCCCGGGTGACCTCCTCCGCCTTCCGGTCCCCGGTGACCTTCCTGGTCGACGTCAGGCTCAGGTCTCGACGGATCTCGGGCACGGCCCGGTCCCCCTGGGGCACGTAGACCAGCGCGGTGATGCGGTCGCCCTTGGCCACCGACATGGTGTCGATGTCGTGCGGGACCTTGGCGAGCTTCGGGTAGGCGTACTGGCTCAGCATCAAGCCGGCGGCCACGGCGAACACCCCCAGGCCCAGCAGGGCGAAGGTGACGTAGCGACGCAACTGTCCTCCTCCAACGTTCACGGCCGTCACGACGGCCGGGGTTCTGTGCCGGCCGCGTGGTCCACCACGACGCCGTGCGGTCGTTCGGCGTGGTCCAGCACTACGCCGTGCAGTCGTTCCGCCGCGCTCGCCGCGCGCACGGTGACGTCCCGTGCTCCCGCGGCGCGCAGCGCCACCAACAGGTCCGCGGGCCGGCACTGCTCGACCAACGCCCAGCCGTCGCCCACGCGGGCGCCGGGCCAGCGCAGGACCGGTCGGGCTCCGGGGGCGAAGCGGGCGACGGTCGCCTCGGGCATGCCGGGGAGCCAGTCGCCGGGGTCCGCCCCGGTCAGCAGGTCGGCGGCCAGGGCGGTGAAGCGCGCGCCCGAGTCGGGCCAGGTGAAGCGGGACGCCCAAGCGCGGCAACGGCCCGCCGTCTCCGCCGCGTAGTCGGGGTCCACCAGCTCCTTGAGGACCCGGTGCAGCGCCTCGGTCACGTCCTCGCCGACCGGGACCAGCCAGCCCGTCTCGCCGTGCCGGACGGAGTCGCGCAGGCCGTCCACGTCGTGGCACAGGGTCGGCACGCCGTGGCCGGCCGCCTCGACCACGGCCAACCCCCACCCCTCGCCGTCGGACAGGGTGACGTTGACCCAGGACTCGGCCAGCAGCGCGGACTTCTCGGCCTCCGACACGTGCCCGTGGACCGACACGGCGCCGTCGGAGCCGGCCGCCCGCGCGCGCAGGGCCGGTTCCTCCGGGCCACCGCCCACGACGTGCAGCCGCAGTCCGGGGACGCGGGAGCGCAGCGCGTCCACCGCGTCGATCAGGCGGTCCACGCGCTTCTGGGGGACCAGCCGGCCCAGGCAGACGACCGTCGGCTCGGCCGCGCGGCCCGGGAGGTCGCGCGGGACAGGGGGTGAGCCGTTCGGGACGACGTGGACCGGGCCCCGCCACGCCAGCCGGGCGCGCATCGCGTCCACAGTGGACGTGGACACGGCGACCGTCACCGCGCGGCGGTACACGCGTCGGGCCGCCGGGCCCTCCAGCCACTGGCCGACGGCCGCCAGCCACGGCGGGAAGTGGACCTTGAACTGGGCGTCGTGGACGTGGTGCAGCACCTGGACGACCCTGGCCCGCCGCCCCACCGCCAACGGGCTGAAGAACGGGATGCCGTTCTGGCAGTCCACGACGAGGTCGATGCGGAAGCGGTGGACCAGCAGCCACAGCAGGGCCAACGGGTACACGGTCCACCGGCCGCCGCGCCGGACGACCCCGATGCCTTCCTGCCGGTCGGTCGCGGACTGCCCCTTGTCCCGGGCGGTCAGGAAGGTGACCTCCGCGCCGGCCGCGGCGAACGCCTCGGCGATGCGCATCGCGTAGACCTCGGCCCCGCCGGCGTGCCGGTGGCCGAGGTCGCGCCAGTTCACCACGACGACGTTCGCGCCGCGCAGCCCCGCGCCCATCTACGCGGCCTCGGCGATCGGGGTCGGGTGCCACGCCGGGCGCGGTTCGCCGGCCAGGACGGCGCGGACGCGGCGCAGGTCGGTGAAGCTGCGCAGGCCGTGGCGCAGCGGGGCGAACGTGGAGCCCGGCACGTCGATCCAGCGGACCGGGACCTCCTCGATCACCGCGCCCAGGCGCTGGGCGCGGGCCAGGACCTCCACGTCGAAGCTGAAGCCGGCGGTGCGCAGCGGTTCGAACACGGCCCGCGCCACGTCGGCGGTGAAGAACTTGAAGCCGCACTGGGTGTCGCCGATGCCCGGCACGATCGGGGACACCGCGCGCCGGAACGCCCACGCGCCGACGTGCCGCAGGACGCTGTGCCGGGCCCGGACGTCGGAGCGCGGGTGGGCCCGCGAGCCCACCACCACGTCCACGCCCCGCCGCAGCCGGCGCAGCACGCCCGGCACGGCGTCCACGCCCGCCGCCAGGTCGGCGTCGCAGAACCCCACGTACCGGCCCCGCGCGGCCAGCACGCCGGCCCGGACCGCCGCGCCCTTGCCGCGGTCCGGGCAGTGCACGAGCCGCACGGGAACCGCCACCCGGGAGCTCTCCCGGACGACGTCCACCGTCCCGTCCGTGCTCGCGTTGTCGACCACGACGATCTCCGCCGCCGTCCCGCTCAGCGCCATGGCCAGGCCGAGCAGGCTCGCGCCGAGCCGCCGCTCCTCGTTGTAGACGGGCACCACCACGGACAGTTCGAGGCCCACATGGCGCATCGGCTAGCTCCTCAACACTGAGACGCAGGTCACACCGTCCGAAAGTTACTCAACGGTAAAACCCGTGAGTCACTTCGTAGAATGTGATCGGGGTCACAGCAGAGTCGAGGCACCCCCTGCGAGGCACGTCACAGGCCGATCAGCCGCTTGCCGGTGCGTACGAACGGTCCAGCGGGACAACCAACATTGTCCCCGGGGATAACCGGCGCTCCCGGCTTTGTGCGCGGTGACAGAGGTCCGCGGTCAGCTCTCCAGCCGGACGCTCTCCACCGCGAGGTACAGCTCCGAGATACCGCGCGGATCCGTGAGGTCACGGCCGGTGAGCTCCTGCACCCGCCGGATGCGGTACCGGACGGTGTTCGGGTGCACGAAGAGGCGCTCCGCCGCGTCCCGCGCCGACCCGTGCTCCGCGAACCACACCTGCATCGTGCGCAGCAGCGGTTCACGCTCGGCCTCGGGCAGCGCGAGGAGGTCCTTGAGCACCTCCTTGGCCAGCTCGCGGGCCAGCTTGGGCGCGCCGGCGACCATCGTGGTGACCGGCCGGTCGCCGAAGCCCACGGCCCCGGTCTCCCCCGGCGCGAGACACGCCCGCGCGATGCGGGCCCGGCGCAGCGCCGCGGGCAGCAGCCGCAGACCGGCCACGGCCGGGCTCACGCCCACCGGGAACGACGCGGCGTCCAACGCCTGGCGCAGCGCCCGCAGGTCCGCCGACCGCTCCACCGGCACCACGCCGACCTCGCCCTCGGCCGTGCGCCGCCACACCGCCCGCGACCGCGGGTCCACGAGCCCGGACAGGCCCCGGTCGTCCTCGGCCCGCGGCTCGGCGTACACGACGACGAACGGGCCCTCGGCCGGGAGCCGCAGCACGCGCGCCGCGTCCTCGAATTCCTCCGGCCGGGTGAACCGGCCGTCCAGCAGGCCGTCGATGAGCGCGAGGCGGGCCTTGTTGTCGTACCGGGCGGAGTCGGTCGCCACCTCCGTGTAGGCCTCGGCGATGACGTCGGAGAACGAGTCGATGATGTGCCAGACGGTCGCGCTGGCCGACAGCAGCTGCTCGGGCGTGAGCTGGCGCGGCCCGACGGCGTGCTCCAGCATCCCCTCGTAGGCGAACGTCCCCGCGATCCGGAACGCCCGCAGCGCCGCCGAGATGGGGATGCCCAGCCGCGCCTGGGCCCGCCCGGTCTTGCGGGCGGTCTCCACGTCCACCTCGCGCGCCTCCAGGAAGGCGCGGAAGGCCCGCCCGAGGTTCACCTCGCAGACCTTGCGCAGCTCCTGCGGCGAGCTCTGCTCCAGCCTCCGGTAGAACTCCTCTTTCTCGCTCAGCAGGCGGGCCAGCTCGTCCGCGAGCTGGGGCAGCCGGCCAAGCTGACCGCGCACGATCTCGTTCAGCTCGGGTGGCAGCGGCGACATCGTCGACGTCGTGGCGACCATCCGGACACCATAACGCCGAGCGCGCCCCGCGAACCCCTTGGAAGTTTCACGGACACGGGGTGACCTCCCCCTCTGGACCGATCCGGTGGACGACCGGTCCCGGCCGGCCGTCCACCGGGATTTCCTGTTACTTCAAGTAATACGTACGCAGGACGGTCTGGCTGACGCCGCCGCCGTCGGCGTCCGTGGCGGTCGCCCGCAGGGACACCGTGCCCGCGTCCGCCGGGTGGTGCAGGACGGCTTCCCAGCCCCCCGGCGCGGGGAGCAGGTGGACCGGCCGCCACGTCCCGCCCTCGTCGTAGGAGGCGAACGCCGAGATGCCCATGACGGGCGCTCCGGTCCCCTGCACGGTGACCGGCACGCGGAACTCACGGCCGCGCGGGGCGCTGTTCTCGTCGTCCACCGGCGGGGCGAAGCGGATCACCCGCAGCGGCAGCGGGACCTGGTCGGCGGTGCGGGCCGAGTGGAACACCCACTCCGCCGTGATCCGGCTGGACAGCGGGGTGGTCTCCTGGGTGGCGTCCACGACCAGGCGGTACCGGCCCGGCTCGGGCGGGGCCTGCGCCCACGCGCTGACGTTGCCGTACGGGAGGGAGCCGGGTGCGAGCAGGTCGTGGTCGCGGTAGAGGCCGACCGTGCCGGTCATGCCCGGCATGAAGCCCGCGTGGTCGGGGTTCTGGTCGCCGTGGAGCGGGATCTGGAAGAACATCGTGTCCTGGTAGCGGTGGGCCGCGCTGTCCACCGGGGCCAGGCTCGGGCCGAAGACGGCGGCGTTCCAGCGTTCCGTGGTGCGGCCGGGCTTCTCGTGGGTGGTGTAGGCCAGTTGCTGGGACAGGAACGTGTCGCCGCTGAACGTGTTGGCGTAGGTGTACCAGGTCCACGGGCCGGGTGAGCGGAACTCGGTGCGCGTGCCCGGTTGCGGGAGGGTGATGGTGTTGTAGGGGACGGCGAACCAGCCGTCCACGATCGGGGCGGTGCTCTTCACCACCTTCTGCGGTCGCCCGCCCTGGACCGCGTGGCGGGCCCGGACGGCGGCCAGGTCCGCGTCCTTCGGCTTCCAGGTCGGCTCGGGAATGCCGTCGGGCCGGTGGAAGACCAGGTGGTAGCTGTCCACTTCGGACTGGTGGACCGTGCCGAAGGTGCTGCGGCACTGGGGCGTGCCGGCGGCCGGGGTGATGTGCAACTCCGGGGTGCGCGCGGTGGTCGCGCCGAACAGCACCTTGCCGGTCGGGGCGTCGCAGGCCACGGTGAGCATCGCGCCCTGGTCCTCGACAGGCCTTTCGAGCGTGACCGAGGACTGCTTGGCGGTGCGGGCGTCGAGGGTGACGGTGGTGTCCTCGCGGATCTCCAGGCCGGGGTGCACGACGGCCGATACGCGATCCTGCTCGAAGACGTTGGTGGCCACCACGTAACGGCCCACCGGGACGCGTGTGCGCAACGTGCCGTCCTCGCGGTAGGCGAACGGGCAGCGTTCGCCGGTGTCGAGGTTGACGCACAGCGGGTAGGCGGTGAACGGGTTCCCGTTGCTGTCCAGGGCGTTGATCGTCACGTTGCGGTGCGGGACGGCCTCCTTGGTGAGCGCGATCGGCAGGTTCAACTGCCAACCGTCCACAGAGGACGCGGTGAGCCGGCCGCTGTAGGGGCCGGGCTTCACGGACGCGTTGATGTCCGCGCGCACGCGAGTGGTGACGGTTGACCGGGGCGGGACGGCGATCTCGGGATCGACCGTGAAGATGCCCGGCGGATCGACAGCGGTCTTGAGGGTGACCGGGTTCGGCCCGGTGTTGTGGAAGGTGAGGTCCCGGGTGGTGCTCGCCTCGTGGATCGGGCCGAAGTTCAGCGCGCCGGGGCTCACGTGCACGGGTTGGCGCACCGCTCGCGCCGCGTCCACCCGGCCCGCACCCTGCGCGTACACCGTCGCACCGGGCAGCACGTGCGAGGTGGTCATGAGCGCGGCCTTCAGGTCGGGGGCGCGCCAGTCCGGGCGGTGTTCGGCGAGCAGGGCGGCGGTGGCGGCCACGTGGGGTGTCGCCATGGACGTGCCGGACGCCGTCGTGTGGTGCTCGTCCACCGGGGCGCCCATGTCGGTGCCCTTGGCGCGGGCGGCGGTGATCTCGACGCCCGGCGCGGTGATCTCCGGTTTGAGCAGGCCGTCCAACGCCCTCGGACCGCGGGCCGAGAACCCGGCGACGACGTCCTGGTGGTCCACCGCGCCGACGGTGAGCGCCTCGGCCGCCGCGGCGGGCGACCCGAGGACGGCCGGGTTGTTGCCGGCGGCCACGACGAACAACGCGCCGGTCTCCCGGGTGAGCCGGTCCACGGCCAGCGACATCACGTCGTCGCCCGCGCTGGGCGCGTTGGTGCCGAGGCTCAGGTTGACCACCCGGGCGCCCCGCGCGGTCGCCCACTCCATGCCCGCGACGACCCACGACAGGTAGCCGCTGCCCCCGTCGTCGAGCACCTTGCCGGACAGCAGGGTCGAACCGGGCGCGCCGCCCCGGTAGCGGGTGTCGCCGGCGCCCCGGATGGTCGAGGCGACGTGCGTGCCGTGGCCGTGGCGGTCCTCGGTGCCGCTGCCGGTGAAGTCCCGGGCTTCGGCCACGGCTCCCGCGAGGTCGGGGTGGTCGCCGTCGACACCGGTGTCCAGCACGGCCACCTTGACGCCCTGGCCGGTGTGGCCGCCGGCCCACGCCTCGGGCGCGCCGATCCGGGGGATGCTGCGGTCCAGCGCGACCTCGACCCGGCGGTCCAGCCACACCTTCTGCCCCGGTGACCGCCGCGCCCACACGCGGGCCGCGCCTTCCCGGTCGACGCGCAGCGCCGCGCCGGACAGGCTGCGCAGGGTGCGGTCGGACGTCCTCCCCTGGACGATCAGCGCCAGCTCACGGCCGTTTCGCGCGAGGGCGTCCACGTCGAACAGGGCTTCGTCCACGGTGCCCGCGGCGACGGCCGCCGCCGCGTCGGACGGGACGACGAAGTGGCGGCCGGCCAGCTCGTACCGGGTGAACCGGATGTGCTCGCGGCCCTTGCCGGCCCTGGGCACGTGCACGTCCCGGCCGGCGACCTTGTGCACCACGACCTCGTCGCCCGTGACGAGCTGGATGGTGCTGTCCGGAGTGGAGGGTCCGGGGTGGGCCCCGGCCGCGGTGGTCGACGCGCCCAGCAGGCAGGCGGCCACCACGAGGGTGAGTGGTCTCATCTCGTTGCGCTCCAACGTCTGTGCGTGGTCACCAATTGGTCTACGCCAATTCGGGAGCGGGCACAGGGGCCAGTCGGGGCGGGACTTTCACACCGCGGTCTCGACCACCACCACATGGGCTATCGTGGAGCCGTTGTTCACATTGCAGTCGCAATCCGGATGAGGAACGTAATGCGGTGACCCAGAACCGACAGTCCCGCGCCGAGCGCGCCGCGCGGACCCGCGTGGAGCTGCTGGAGGCGGCGGCCCGGGTGTTCGCGCGCAAGGGCTACTCCGGCGCGTCGGTGGGGGACATCGCCGAGGAGGCCGGGTACACGCACGGGGCGGTCTACTCGCAGTTCCGGAACAAGCAGGACCTGTTCTTCGCGCTCTACGAGCAGACCACGACGAAGCGGGCCGAGGCGCTCGCGCAGGTCTTCCTGGCCGCCGAGGGCCCGCTGCGCGAGCGGATGCGGGTCGTCACCGACTGGTCGATGGCGGACCTGAAGGCGAACCCGGACTGGTTCCTGCTGCACATGGAGTTCCTGTTCGCCGCCGCCCGCGACCCCGAGGTGCGGGCTCGGTTCTCCGAGGGCGGGCGGACGATCCGGAACATGATGGGCGCGTTGATCCAGCACGAGGTGGACAGCGGGACCCTGAAGTCGGAGATGACGGCCACCGACATGGCGATGGGCATGAACGGCCTGTTCCTCGGGCTGGCGTTGCAGGAGGTCATCGAGCCGGGCGTGGTCCGCAACGGCCTGTACGGCGACGTGGTCGGCCTGATCATGGACGCCATGTCGCCCGAGTGACTCACGGTTGCCGCGCCGCCGCGCCGGGGTCCAGGCCCGGACCCTCGGGCAGGCGGGCGACCAGGGTCGCGGGCAGCCGGACCGGCTTGGCCGACGCGTACCCCAGCACCCCCAGCACGTCGGGCGTCGCCAGCGGGTAGCGGCGGCCGAGGTCGGTCACGACGGTCAGGGTGCCCGCGGGCGCGCCCGGCGCGGGCATCGCCTCCACCACCGCGGCCCAGCCCGGCGGCACGTGCACCCGGTCGGCCAACGGGGTGCCCTTCGGGTCGCGGCGGGCGGTCGCGGTCATCGGGTCGGCCGGGGGCAGCACGGGTTCGACGCGCAGGCGCGGTGTGGGGTCGTCCGGGGCGAAGGTCGCGCACACCGAGGCTTCCCCGTGCCGCAACGGCATGAAGTCCGGACGTGAGGTGGGTGCGTCGGCGGTGGCGGGTTCGAGCTTGCGCGCCGACGCCGCCAGGGCCGGCGCCAGCGGCACCGCTTTCGGCTCCTCACCGGGATAAGCGGCCAGCACGGGCGCGTACGCGCGTTGGATGTCGTACTGCAGTTCGGTGATCGGCTGCAACGTGTCGCGGCCCGCGAGGTAGTGCTGCGTCCCGCCGCCGGACGTCCGGACGACCAGCAGCGTGCCGACCCGCAGGTCCGCGCGGCCGGGCACGGCGCTCGACGGCTCACCCGCGCCGGGCACCGCGATGGGGCCGATGGCCGCGCCCTCGGGCAGCACGTCCAGCCACGACCGGCCCACCCGCGCCCACGGCTGCGCGGTCAACGCCAACCCCGTGCCCACGGCCGGGTAGTCGTCGATGCGGTGCCGCTTCCCGCGCCACACCAGGAACCGCTCGCCGGTCGGCGCGAGCTCCGCCAGCAGCGCCCGGTCCCCCGGCTCGTCGCCGCCGTCCGGCGCGGCGCCCACCAGCAGCACGGACTCCTCCACCCGGGACCCCGCCGCGTCACCGGCCGGCACCGAGCACAGCGACCACGACCCGGTCAGCAGGCGGTCCGCGCCGGGCAGCGCGTCCGGCGCGTCGGCGATGCCGAGCCGGGGGCCGCGCGGCACGCCGACCAGCGAGTCCCGCGACACCCGTTCCGTGGGGCCGTGGCTGCCGACCAGCAGCAGCGCGGAGGCGTAGTTGGCGACCGGGTGCAGCCGGCCGTCCAGGTAGACGTACCGGGTGCCGGTCTCCTTCTCCACGATCACGGCGTCGTCCTTGCGCCACGCGCCGTTGCCGCCGGGCACGACCATCCCGTACACGCCGACGCACGCCAGCGCCACGATCGCCAGCGCGACGCCCGCGAACGTCGCCCCGACCGGGCGGCGGAACGGCGGCTGCTCCGGGTCGGTCTCCCCGGTGACGAGCGCGGACGTGGCCCGCTGCACCAGGAACTGGTAGGCCTGCAACTGGTCCCGCTTGGACGCCACCGCTCAGCCCCCCAGCCCGCGCACGTACCCGAACAGACCCAGCACCGAGCACACCAGCGGCACCACCGCGACCACCACCAGGATCTCGGCGTACTCGGCGAACCGCCCGAGGTACGGGTTGGGCACGCGGGTGCCGAACACCATCCCCGCCGCCACCACCAGGGCCGCGACCAGCACCAGCACCGCGCCGGCGAGCGCCGTGCCGCTCATCAGCGGGCCGACCGCCAGGCACCCGGCACCGGTCACCCCGGCCGCCAGCAGCGGAACCCGTTGGCGCACCGCGGGGTGGAGCCGCGCGCGCAACAACAGCCCCACGGCCACCACGCCCACGAGCACCAGCGCGGAGGGGTTGTCCCCGCGCACCAGCACCACCTGGCAGCCCGCGGCCACCAGCGCGGACCCGGCCAGCATCCCGGTGAGCAGCGCGTCCGCCCGCACCACCGCCAGGTGCACCAGGGGCAGCGGCGGCTGGGGGTCGTCGCGGACCAGGTCGGCGGTCGTGCGCGGCAGCACGGGCATCGGCACCCGGCCCAGGCGCAGCGCCAGCGGCGCGAACCCGGGTGACAGCGCCAGGACACCGCCGGCCACGACCGCCGCGGACTCGTGCGGCGACCAGCCCCCGGTGCCCAGCCACCCGGCCACCACGCACAGCGCGCCCACCGTGACCGCGCCCGCGAACAGCGCCGGGGCCGCCGGCACGCCCAGGTGGGCGGCCAGGGCGAACAGCAGCAGCGCCGCGCCGGCGAGCAGCAGGTGCCCGGCGGCGAGGCCGGTCAGCGGCCGGTCGCCCGCCAGCAGGAGGCCACCGCCGGTGAACGCGAACGGCAGCGCGAGGGCCGCGACCACGGCGCCCGCGGCGGCGTCCCGGACCGCGCGGGCCAGCACCACCCCGGCGGCGACGAGCAGGACCGCCGCGCCCAGCGACCACAGCGCGGGCGTCGCCCACGACGGGCCGGCGCGGACCACCGCGACCAGGGCGAGCAGGACCGCCGCGGCCCCGACCGCCAGGCCCGCGTGGCGGGTGTGCCGGGGACCCCACGCGCGGTCGTGGCCGGAACCGGTGGCGATGGCGTCCACCAGGTCGTCGTACTCCAGCTCGGGCCACTCCAGGCGGCGCGGCGCGAGGTGCAGGACCTCGCCGTCGCGGACCCGGTGCGCCGCGAGCGTCCGGTCCGGGTCGAACGCCGTCCCGTCCGCGCGCCGCAGCACCCAGCCGCCGCCGGCGACCCCGTCGTCGGCGAGCCCCTCACCCGCGCGGGCGAGCAGTCCGGGCAGCACCTCGGCGACCGCCGCGTGTTCGGGCAGCGCCAGGTCGACGCGCCGGCGCGGAGCGGCGACCGTGACCCTGACCAGGCCGGTAGTCTGCATGGGCAGCAGCTTCGCGCCGCCGGGCGCGGCGCGGGCGGGCGAGGCATGAAGCGGCCACCGCGCGTCGGGCGCGCGGGCGGGTTCCTACGCTCGGCGCGTGTCGTGGACGAGGGGTGTGGGCTCGTGGAGACGGTGATCGCGCCGAGGCTGCTCGCGTCCGGTCCGGTGGCGACCGTGTACGCGGCGCGGCTCGCCGACACCGGGGCCGAGGTCGCGGTGAAGGTGTACGCGGAGAAGTTCGACCGCGACACCGCCGACTGGCTCGACCGCGAGCGCAAGGCCCTGTCCGCGGTGGGTGTTCCGCAGGTGCTGCCGGTGGACGGGGTGCTGGAACTGCCGGACGGGCGGTCGGGCGTGCGGATGCGCCTGTGCCACGGGTCGTTGGCGGCCCTGTTGTCGTCCGGGGTCGGGTCGCCGGGTGTGCGGGACGCCCTGGGGGTGGGGTTGGCCGTGGCGCGCGCGCTCGCGGCGGCGCACTCGGTGGGTGTCGTGCACGGCGGCGTGACGCCGCACAACGTGCTGTGGCACGGGTCCGGCGAGTTCGTGGTGTCGGACTTCGGTCTGTCGCTGCGCGAGCGCTTCCCGCGCGATCCCACGCACGCCCTGGAGTTCACCGCGCCGGAGACGCTGCGGGACGACGCGCGGACACCCGCGTCGGACCTGTACGGCCTGGGTGCCGTGCTCTACGCGATGCTGACGGGCGCGCCGCCGTTCCCGCGCCGGACCGGGGAGCCGCCGGGCGAACGCATCCTGCGCGTCCTGCGCGAACAGGTGCCGCCCGTGCACGGCGAGGGCCTGCCGCACGAGCTGTCCGACGCGATCAGCCGCCTGCTGGCGAAGGACCCGGCCGCCCGCCCCACCGACGCCGGCCGGCTCGCCCACCTCTTCGAGCACTTGCTGACGACGCCGCACTCGCCGGCGGCGCTCCCCACGATCGCGCCACCACCGTCCGCGCCGGAAGTCCCCCGAACTCCGCCCGGCGCGCTCACCGCCGCCCGCGCGGCCGGTTTCACCGCACCCACCGAACCCCCGGCACCCACCGAACCTCCGGCACCCGCCGAGCCCCCGGCACCCGCCGAACCCGCAGCACCGGCCGAACCCCCGGCACCCGCCGAACCCGCAGCACCGGCCGAACCCCGGCCAGACTTCGGTTTCGACGACTTCGCCACCCCACCGTTACCGTCCACTGTGGATGTTCCGCGCCCACCCGGCCGCACCCTCGTCCACACCACCGACGGCACCGCGCCCACCACCCGCGCCCGAGCCTGGCGCACCCCCGCCCTGGTCGGCGTCGGCCTGGTGGTCGCCTCGCTGGTCGCCGTCCCCCTGCTCCTCCCCGACGACGAACCCGCCAAGCCGCCCGTCGCGGCGAGCGAACCACCCAGGACCGCCCGGCCCGCCGAGGCGCCCCGGGTGACGCTGGTCCTCGACCCGCCCGCCGACCAGGGCGACCACGTCGAACTCACCTGGAGCGCCAACGGCGAGCTGGACTTCGCCGTCGTCGTCGCGGGCGAGGGCATCCAGACCATGGTGCTCGTCGCGCACCGCAAGCACGGCCTGCGCGTCCCCGTGGACCCGGGCCGCCGCTACTGCTTCCAGGTCCGCGGCACCGACAGCAAAGCCGTCTACACCAGCGAACCGGTCGCCGTGCGCGGCGCGCGCTGCACGCTCTGACCGAACAGCGGACGCGGGTCCAGCGCCGCCCGCAGCCGGGCCCCGCGCGGCCGGGCGGCCAGCACCTCGCGCACCAGCCGCTCCTCCTGCCACGCCTTGCGCACCGACCCGTCGCTGACCGGGACCCCCGACCAGAGCGCCATGTCCAGCACGCGCCCCAGCCGCGTGACCGGACCGGCCGTCGCCTCGCCCGCCGCCGACGCCAGGTCGCGGGGCGTCATGCCGATCCGGAACGGCACGCCGTGCGCCCGCAGTCGGTCGCACACCTCGGCCCACGCCGCGACCACGCCGTCCGCCCCGGTCCGCCGCCGACGCCGCCGCCTGCGCGCGGCCTTCGCCAGCGGCACCCCGACCAGCCAGCACACGGCGAACCCGACCACGACCGCCCCGGCCACGAGCGTGACCACCCCGACGTCGAACGCCGTCGCGGGCACCTCGACGTCCTCGCGCGGCTGCTCCGGCGGGCGCAACTCGTCCTCGGGCGGCAACTGCTCGCGCGCCTGCGCGGCGGCCTTCGCCAACCCCGTCGACTCCACCTGCACCACCCCGCCGGCGACGGCCGTCGCGGTCGGGTCCAGCGGCACCCAGCCGACCCCGGTCACGGCGATCTCCGGCCAGGCCAACACGTCCTTGTTGCGCACCACAAAGGAGCCGTCGTCGTCGCGCGCCCCGCCCCGGTAGCCGACGACCAGCCGGGCCGGGATGCCGTTGAGCCGGGCCAGCGCGACGTACGCGGCGGCGAACTGCTCGCTGGTGCCGCGCTTGGTCTCGGTGAGGAAGCGGCGCAGCTGCGGCCACCCGCTGCCGGTCGGCAGGTCCCGGCCGTCCGCGACCCGGTGGTTCCTGGCGAGGAACCGTTCGAGCTGCAACGCCGACTGGACCGTGGGCCGCAGGCCGCGCACCGACTCCCGCGCGAGCCGCCCGACCTCCGGCGGCACCGCGCCGACCCCGCCCAGGCCGCCGTCCGCGTGCGGGTCCACGGTGGCCGCGCCCAGCGCGTCGCCGGCCACGCCCGGTTCGGACCAGGTCAGGGTGTAGCGGCGGGGGCCGGCGGTCCGGTCGAGCAGGAGCGTGCCGGCGGACTCGTCCACCAGCGGGGCCAAGCCGTCCACGGCCAGCGGGGAGGGCTGGGACGGCAGCCACGGCCCGGTGAGGTCCTCGACGGTCACCTCGGCGGTGCGGGCGCCGGCGCCCTCGCGGCGCGCGCCCAGGCGGCGCAGGTCGGGGTCGGCGGTCCAGTTCGCGCCGTCGAACCCGTCCAGCACGACCAGGCTCCACCGGTCCACCCGCGCGTCCGCCCGGTACCGGAACACCTCGCGCTCGGGTTCCGCGAGCCGCCGCGCGACCTCGTTGAGCGGGTTGCCGACCCGGTGCTGGCGCAACGCGACCGCGTCACCCTCCAGCCGCACGGGCGTGCGCCCCAACGGGTCGAACCCGCCCAACGCCACCGCGCCGACCGCGACCGCCGCCACCAGCACCGCCGCCCGCCGGACCCGCGCCCCGCTCACGGTGGTGTGCCGCACCAGGACCAGCCCCGCCGGCAGCGCGAACGCCACCCCGGCGACGACCGCCGCGACACCGCTCACCGGCCGGTAGAGCTGCGCCAACCCGGCCACCGCGAGCACCGGCAGCAACGCCGCGCCGGGAACCCGGGACCGCAGCAGGACTTCCGTCCCCAGCACCACCGCGAGCAGCACGGCCAACGGCACGAACAGCAGCAACTCCGGCTCCGGCCGCGCGGGCCAGGTGGACTGAAGGGTCAGCAGCCAGCCCTGGGTCCCACCACGCCACAACACGCTCAACGAGGCGCCGGTCGGCAACCCCGCCAAGGTCGTCGGGAACAACACCGACTCCACCAGGCCGAGCAACCCCAGCACCAACACCAGAACCGGTCGCACCGGCACGAGCGCCGGCCACCGGGAGCACACCTCGACCGCCGCGAAGGCCGCCGCCAGCACCACGAAAACGGGCAGCAGCAACGAGAACAGGCCGAACACCGGCGAGAACAGCAACCCCGCCACACCCGCCGCACCGAGCAGACCGGCGACCGCGACCCGTCCCGGCCCGGTCACGGCCCCGCCACGGCGATCCGCGCTCACGAGCCCACCAGGGCGTTCCACGACGCCACCGCCTCCACCGCCGACCCCGCCCCGATCACGCCGGCCGTCGCGCCGCGCGGCGCGCCCAGCCGGATCACCGCGTCCGGCCGCCACCGCGCCACCGGCCCCAGGTCCGCGTCGCCCCCGGTCACCACGACCACCGCTCCCCCCGGCCGCACCGCCGCCGCCCGCACCAGCGCGGCGCCGGCCGGCGCGTCCTGCACCACCACGCACAACCGGTCCAGCAACGCCCGCGCCGCCCGCAACCCGCTCTCCACCGCGAACTCCGCGCCGCACGTCACCAAGCCGCACGGCTGCCCCGCCGACGCCGCCGCCGACACCAGCGACGCCGCCACCTCCACGGCCTCCTCGAACAACGCCGCTGTCATCGACGTCGGCCGCGTGTCCAGCACGACCGTGCACCGCGTCCGCGCCGGGTCCACGTGCTCGCGCACCATCAGCCGCCCGGCCCGCGCCGACGCCTTCCAGTGCAGCAGCCGCACCTCGTCCCCCGGCACGTACTCGCGCACCACCCGCAGGTCCGCCGACCCGCGCAGCGGCGGGTCGGTCACCGGCCCGTCGTGGTGGTGGCGCGGGTGCGCGACCCGCGGCGGCCGGGCCGCGTGGACCCGCGGGTGCACCCACAGGCTCGCCGCGCCACCCACCGCCGGGTGGCCGCGGACCAGGTCGAACGGGTCGAACCGGTGCACCTGGAACGGCCCCACCCGCAGCAGCCCGCGTGACACCGTCGGCACCTCGTGGTGGTAGGTGGCCTCCGCGCCGGGGGCCAGCGGCCGGACGCGGACCTCGTGCGCCGACGACCCCACCCGGTCGCCGCCGGTGAACCCGCCCAGCCGGCGCGGGGTCGGGTTGCGCACGACGAGCGTGGCCAGCGCGGGCGTGCCGCGCTCCACCCGCTCGGGGTGGACGGTCCGCGCCACCTCGACCTTCGGCCGCACCATCGTCGTGGCCACGGCCGCCAGCAACCCGCCGACCGCCACCCCGGCGAGGGCGCGGAAGAACGCGTGCCCGGCGAGCGTGCCGAGCGCGAAGAACCCGACCGCCGCCACCAGGACGACGACACCGCGGCGGGTGAGCCGCACGGCCTCAGCCCCCGATCGCGGCCGTGGGCGCGGCGGTGTCGGCCAGCAGCTCGTCCACGACCTGCTCGGGCAGCCGCCGGCTCAGCTCCGCGTCCGGGGTGAGCACCAACCGGTGGCACATCACCGGGTGCGCCACGTCCTTCACGTCGTCGGGCACCACGTAGTCCCGGCCGTACGTGGCCGCCAACGCCTGCGCCGCCCGGATCAGGGCGACGCTGCCACGCGGGCTGACGCCGAACCGGACCGCCGGGTGGTTGCGGCTCGCGGTGGCCAGGCGCACCGCGTAGGACACGATCTCCCGCGCCACGCGGCACCGCCGCACCTCGGTGATCACCTGTCGCAGCCCGGCGAGGTCGAGCACCGGCCGCAGGTCGTCGGGGCTCACGCCGGCCCGGTCGCCGAGCACCACCATCACCTCGGCGTCGTGGTCGGGGTAGCCGACGGACAGCCGCATCAGGAACCGGTCGAGCTGGGCCTCCGGCAGCCGGTAGGTGCCCTCCATCTCGATCGGGTTCTGGGTGGCCACCACGAGGAAGGGCCGCGGCACGTCGTGGCGGACCGAGTCGACGGTGACCCGCCGCTCCTCCATGACCTCCAGCAGCGCGGCCTGCGTCTTGGGCGTGCCCCGGTTGATCTCGTCGGCGAGGACCACGTTGGCGAAGATGCCGCCGGGGTGGAAGCGGAAGCCCTCGTCGCCCTGGTGGTAGACCATGACGCCGGTGATGTCGCCGGGCAGCAGGTCCGGGGTGAACTGGATGCGCTGCCACGAGCCGCCGATGCTGCCCGCGAGGCACCGCGCGAGGGTGGTCTTGCCGACGCCGGGCACGTCCTCCAGCAGCAGGTGGCCCTCCGCGAACAACGCCGCCACGGCGAGCCGCACGACCTCGGGCTTGCCGCGCACGACCAACTGCACGTTGGCCGCGATCAGGTCGTACGCGGCACCGGGGGTGGGTGTCATTCCTCGCCTTTCCGAAGTGTGGTTCGGCCGCCCCCGCTCACCGGGCAGCCACGCCGCTCCTACCGCCGCCCGTTCACCGGGCGGCCACGCTGCTCCTACCGCCGCCCGTTCACCGCGCGGCCCTGCCGCTCGTACCGCCGCCCGCTCACCGGGCAGCCATGCCGCCGGACGTGCCGGGGCGGCGCGCGCCGCCCCCGCCGCCGGCCGCCGGGACCCCGCGCCACGTGGTCGGCTGCGCGTTGCCGTTGGCGTTGCTCGCGGACAGCGTCAGGTCCACCGAGCTGCCCGGCTCGACGCCGGGGATGTCGATGGCGATCTCCTGCACCCCGCCGCACGCCACCTTCACCGGCGGACGGCCCTCCAGGTTGAACGAGCTCAGCTCGCACGTCGTGGGCACACCGCTGTTGTTGACGTCCACGGTCGCGACGGCGCGGTTTGCCCCCGACCAGCGCACCCCGACGAACTTCACCACCGGCAACCCCATCAGCGTCGGCACGACGGCGGTGCCGGGGTGGCCCGTGCTGGTCGGCGACCCGGGCGGGCCGTAGCGGGTGATCGCGCGGACGGTGACCAGGCTGCCCAGCGCGCCGGTGAAGCTGGTGTAGTCGGTGGTGGTGCCGGTGACCTGGCGGTCGGGTTGGCCGGGCAACTGCACCAGGTAGTGCACGAGCGTGCCGCCGCGCAGGTCCGGCTGGGTCCAGGTGACCGTCGAGCCGCCGAAGGTCGTCGTCGCGGTGACGTCCGGCGCGCTCGCCACGCCCAGCGGCACGACGCTGCCGGAACTGGCGCCCGGCCCGCGCCCGGCCTCGTTCTCGGCCACGACGGTGAACACGTGCGCCACGCCGTTGGTCAGGCCTTCGAGGCGGGCGCTGTGCGTGCCGCCGCCGACGGTGGTGCCGCCGCCGTTCCACGACACGTGGTACGCGGTGACCGGCGCGCCGTTGGGCGGGGCCGGGTCCCAGCGGACCACCGCGCTCGCGTCGCCCGCCTCCGCGCCGACGTCACCGGGTGCGCCGGGCGCGGTGGCCCGGGCGACCGGCGGGGTGAGCCGGGAGGTGACCCGGCGGTCCTCGGTGGGCGGTGTCGTGGTGGTGGTCGGGGTCGGCTCGGTGGTGGACGGGGTGGTGGTCGTGGACCCGGTGGGGCGTTCGCCGGACCGGTCGTCGGCGGCCTTGCCGACGTCCACGGTGACCACCGAGCCCTTCTCGCCGTCGACCACCAGGACCTGCGAGCCGTCCTGGTTCTCCACGTAGACGCGGTCGTCCTCGCCGCGCGCGAGCCGGGGCGCGCCGGCCTTGCCGGGCACCTTCGTGACGCTCTTGCGGGCACCCCTGCTGTCGTAGGTGAGGACTTCGTTGCGGGTCTGGTCGACCAGGGTGACCACGCGCGCGGTCGCGACCGGGCCGGAGTAGCGGCCGTTGCCCGGCAACTCCACCTCGACCGGCTTGGCGACCGGGCGCTTGTCCAGGCCGGCGGTGTCGATCAGGTGCAGGCGGGCGCGGTCCGGGTCCACCACGGCCAGCCGCCCGTCGGCGGTGGTGCTCGCGACCTGGGCGGCGGCCGGCAGGTCCACGCCCAGCGGCACGGACGGGCCGAAGCCGTCCCGGTCGAAGGTGCGCAACGTGTCCGCGGTGGTGTCCACCAGCACGGGGCGGTCGTCCACGACGGTCAGCGCGCCGGTGTGCCCCGGCTCGACCTGCGCGGGGCACGTCAGCACGGCGGCCTCGCGCGGCAGTTCGCACAGCGCGCCGGAATCCACGCGGTGCAGCCACACGCTGCCGTCCCCGGTCACCGCCGGCTCGGACACCGGACCGCCCGCGGGCACCGTCGCGGCCGGGTCGCCCAGCCGCACGACCTGGCCCGCGTTGCGGTAGACCAGGTACGGGCCGCCGGCGACCTCCAGCACCACGGGGACCTCGGCGGCGGGCGGCGTCTGGGCGTTCTCGACGCTGAGCGTGGACTTGTCGAACATGGTGATGCGCGAGCGCTCGACGACGTACCCGGAGCGCTCTCCCTGCGCCACCTGCGCGCCCGGCTCGACACCGGGCAGCGCGACCCGCGCGTCGACCTGGTTGGTGGAGCCGTCGACGTGGAACGCGGTCTGGAACGCCGCGTTGTAGACCCAGTGGCCCACCTGGAAGAACTGGAGGCCGGGCGCGACGGGGGTCTGGCCGGCCGCGGCGACGCCGACGATCCCGACACAGGCCGCCACCAGCACGGCGATCATCGCGCGGGTGCGCGTCACGCTGGACGTCTTCATGTCACGCGGCGCCTCTCCGAACCTCTCCCCGAACGGTTGGGATTACGACCGTCATCCGAATGGGGATCATAATCCGGGACGGTAGCACCGGGTGGGTGAACGATCGGACCGGATGACCGGAACCGGCCGAACCCGCGGTCCTGTCATCGAAAACTCATGCGGCGGCGCGGACAGTGCGGACCTGTGACGAGTCCCGGCGGGCCCCAGCCCGCGCCACCCCCTGTTGGCGGACCGGTCGTCGTGCACGTCGACGGCGTGAGCCCACCGCCCTGGTCACCCGCGTGGGCGCCACCGGCTCCGCCCCCATCCCGAGCGCGGGGGACCTTCTCGGTCGCGCTGCCGCCGGTCACGCCGGTCCCCCCGCCCCCGCGCTCCCGCCGTGCGCTGGGCCCGCTGCGCCCGCCCCAACTGCTCTGCTGGCAACTCGCCGTCGTCGCGGTGATGGCGGTGCTCGACCGGCCGTGGCCCGTGTTCACCGCGGTCGTGGTCGCGGCGTCGGCCGTCGTCGTGCTGACCGCCGTCCGCCGCCGTGGCCGCTGGCTGTGGGAGTGGGCCGCGCTGGGCCTGGCGTTCCTGCGCCGCTCCCTCCACCGGGAGCCCGGCCACCCGGAACCGGGCCGGGCGTTGATCGAGCTGCTCGTCCCCGGCGCGACCGGCGTCGAGACCGACCTCGGCGACGAGCAGGTGTTCCTGGTCAGCGCCGCCCCCGGCGTCACGGCGGTGCTCCGGCCGTCGGCGCGGCGCGACCTGACCAAGGCCGTCCCGAGCCCCGAGGCCCTGCTGCCGGACACCGGCGAGGAGTTCGCGGTCCGGTTCGTCCACCACGCCGGCACCGACCGCTCCCGGCCGCCGCGGGTGTGGGTCGCGTTGCAGGCCCTGCGCACGGTCGAGGCGCACCACGAGGACGACGTCCGCCGGGCGCTGGGCAACGCCGTCCGCCGGGTCCGCCGCAAGCTGCGCCGCGACGGCGTGGAGGTGCACGCCCTGGGCGCGGCCGAGACGGTCGCGACGGTGTCCGCGCTGGCGCACCTCACCGGCGGTCGCACGCGGGTGCGGGAGCAGTGGCGGCTGTGGTGGAGCGGGCCGGTGGCGCAGGCCGCGTTCCGGTTGGCCGGGTGGGACCGCCTGCCGCCGTCCGTCGCGCCGCAACTGCTGCGGTGGCTGCTCACGGCTGTGCCCCAGGCGGCGGTGACGGTGTCCGTCACGGCCCGGACGGGTCAGGGCACGGAAGCCGTGGTCCGGGTGGCCGCCGCCGACCCGCGCGCCCTCGACGGCGCGGCCCACCAGGTGGCCCGGCTGGCCAAGGAGCGCGGCATCGTCCTGGAACGCCTCGACGGCCGGCACCGCGACGGCCTCGCCGCGACCCTGCCGCTGGGCGTCACCCGCTGATCAGGTACCCGACGCCGCGCACGGTGTGGATCAGCGGCGGGTCGTGCAGCTTGCGGCGCAGGGCGGCGACCACGACGTCGAGGACGTTCGACGCGGGGTCGGCCACCTCGTCCCAGCCCCCCGCCGACAACAGCTCCTGCCGCGCCACCGCCACCCCCGGCGTGGCCATCAACCGCCGCAACACCAGGAACTCCTTGAGAGCCAGCGTCAACAGCACCCCGCCCCGGGTCACCCGGTGCCGCCCCGGGTCCAGCTCGACGTCCGCGCACCGCAACACCGAGGGCGGCCCGACGAGCCCCACCCGGCACAGGTTCCGCACGCGCGCCACCAGTTCGGGCATCGCGAAGGGCTTGACCAGGTAGTCCCCGCCGCCGACCCGCAACCCGGCGACCCGGTCGGCCTCGGTGTCCCGAGCGGTGAGGAACAACACCGGCACCGACCACCCCTGGGCCCGCCGCGCCCGCACGTAGAGCAGGCTGTCGCCGGAGGGCAGCATGCGGTCGAACACCACGCAGTCGTAGGAGTTGACGAACAACGCCTCGTCGGCGAACGGCAGGTCGGCGGCGGTGTCCACCGCGAACCCGGCCCCCCGCAAGGCCCCTTCCAACGCCACCCTGAGGTTCTCGTCGTCCTCGGTGATCAGCACCCGCACCGCACGCACGTTAGTGCGCACGCCAAGCGGCGGACCCCGCGGGCGGCACCACCCCGGGGTCCGACGAGTCAGCTCGCGCGGTCCATCAGCCAACCCCGGTCGGCGGCCTTGGCACCGGCCTGGAACCGGCTCCGCGCCCCCAGCCGGTTCATGATGTCCGACACCATCCGCCGCACCGTCCGCACGGAGATCCCCAGCCGCGCCGCCGCCGAGTCGTCGGTGGCCCCCGACCACAGCAGCGCCAGCAGGTCGCGCTCGCGCGGGCTCAGCGCCTCGCGGTGCTCCGCCGCCTCCACCGGCGCCAGCGGCACCGCCACCGGCCACATCCGGTCGAACAACGCCGTCGTCGCCGCCACCACGCTCGGCAGCCGGAACGCCGCCATGCCCGCCCGCGGCCCCGGCAGCAACGCCGTCGTCCCGTCCACGACCAGCGCGTCCATCGGCACCGCCGCCTCCGTGCGCACCTCCGCGCCCGCCGCCGCCAGGCCCGCGACCCCGCCCGACAGCCGCGCCGAGTCCGGCACCAGCACCCGGTACCGCACGCCGCGCCGCAGGTTGTCCCGGTCCACCCGACCGAACAGGCCCACCGACCCGTCGGTGCTCAGCACCAGCACCTCGCGCGTCGCCGACGCCAGGACCGCGTCCACGCCGACGTCCCGCGCCGTGCCCCCGACCAGGCTCAACCGGGTGTTCATGACAGCCACCTCCGCACTCCTCCCCCTGCCAACCGTCCACTGTGGACGCACCACCGGCCGCGTCCGGTTCCTGCCAGATCGGGCCGACCCCGTGGTTTATGCTCGCCGGCGCACTAGCGTTCGAGCCGGCGGCTACGTCGTGAACGCCGAACCACGCGCCAACCATGCACCGGCACACATGAGGTTTCGATGACACGGGTGATGGTCGTCGAGGACGACGAGGACCTGCGGGTGGCGGTGTCGGCGGCACTGCGCGCCGAGGGGTTGCGCGTGGAGGCCGCCCCGGACATCGCCGCCGCCGACCGGGCGCTGCGCGCCGCCGACTTCGCCTGCGTCGTGTTCGACCGGATGCTGCCCGACGGCGACTCCCTCGACTACGTCCGCGCCCGCCGGCTCGCCGGGTGGAGCGTGCCCGTGCTGTTCCTGACCGCCCGCGACGCCCTCGCCGACCGGGTCGCCGGGTTCGAGCACGGCGGTGACGACTACCTGGTCAAACCGTTCTCCGTGGCGGAACTGGCGGTGCGCGTGGGCAACCTGTGCCGCCGGTCGGGCGCGCGGCCGTCCGTGCTGCGGCACGCCGACCTGGAGATGGACTGCGCGCGGCGCGAGGTGCGGCGCGGCGGGGTGCTGCTGACCCTGTCGGACAAGGAGTTCGCCGTGCTGGAGCACCTGCTGACCCGCGCGGGGCTGGCGGTGGAGCGCGCGGAGCTGATCGAACACTGCTGGGACTCCGCGACCGACCCCATGTCGAACGTGGTCGACGTCGTGGTGAAGCGGCTGCGGCGCAAGCTCCGGGAGCCCGAGCTGATCCACACCGTGCGCGGGCGCGGTTACCTGCTGGGGACGTCGTGACCGGGTCGGCGGCCGACCGGCTGCGCAGGCTGCGCTGGGTGCTGACCGCCGTGTTCACCGTGACCAACACGATCGCGCTGGTCGCGTTCGCCTGGTGGGTGGTGCGCGACGACGCCGAGCAGGGCGAGGCCGACCTGGACGCCGAGCTGGCCCGGGTGACCACGGCCGTGAGCCGGCTCGTGGTGTTCGACCGGGCGGTGAACTTCCACCTGGTCAACGTGGACGAGCTGAACGGGTCGTGCCCGCAGTTCGCGATCCTGCCCGGCGGCGCGCCGGCGTTCCAGGCGCACGTGTCGAAGCGGGTGTGCGTGCCGGTGGACAACGCCGTGCTCAGCTCGTTGGCGACCAGCGCCGTGCGCGGCGGCGGGGTGGTCGCCGGCTACCAGCGCGGCAGCGGTGGCGAGCTGGTCCGGGTACGGGCGGAACCGCTGCTCAACACCGACCGCGAGTACATCGGCGCGGTGGTCGCGGTCGTGGACACCCGGCCGCGCCAGGCCGAGCACAACCGGCTGCTGCTGCTCGTCGTCGGCGGGTGCCTGGTCCTGGTCGGCGGGCTGGGCGTGGCCGGGCACGTGCTGTCCGGCCGGGCCATCCGCCCCGCCGCCGCCGCGCTGCACCAGCAGGAGGTCCTGCTCGCCGAGACCGCGCACGACCTGCGCACCCCCGTCGCCGCCCTGCGCGCGCTGGCCGAGACCGCCCTGGACAACCCGACCCAACGCGCCGACCTGCTGCCCCGCACGGTCCGGCTGGCCGCGCGGATGGGCGGCATCATCGACGGCCTGCTGGTGCGCGCCCGCCTGGCCGCCGGGGTCGAGCAACTGGCCATCCAACCGGTGTGGCTGGACCAGCTGGTCGTCGGCGTGGTCGAGGAGACCCCGACCGAGGGCGCGCAGGTCACCGTCACCGCCGCGCCGACCAAGGTCGAGGCCGACCCGGCGCTGCTGCAACGCGCGATCGGGAACCTCCTGGACAACGCCATGCGCTACGGGCGGCGGCCGGGCGAGGAGGCGATCGTGCACATCACCGTCGCCGGCGGCACCGTCACCGTGGCCGACCACGGGCCGGGCATCGACGCGGCCCTGGCGGAGGACGCGTTCGACCGGTTCTCCAGCACCGGCGGGTCGTCGGGGCTGGGGTTGTCGATCGTGCGGTGGGTCGCGCAGGCGCACGGCGGCCGGCTGGCGGTCTACAACGCCGACGAGGGCGGCGCGATCTTCGAGCTGAGCCTGCCGGTCAGCGCACCGTGAACTGCCGCCACGGCGGGAGGCTGACCCACGCGCCGTCCCGCTCGTAGGCCAGGTAGTAGGTGAACGTGCCCCGGGAGGCGAACCGGCGCTGCGCCTCGACCGTGCGGGGCGTGGTGTCCAGCCGGACGTCCTCCAGCGCGGGGAAGTCCCGGGCCGCGCCCTTGTCGTCCTTCACCCGCACGACGACCTTGGCCAGGGTCACCGCCCGGTCCGCGCTGATGGTGGCCTTGACGACCACGGTGTTCCCCTGGACCGGTTCGGCGGGCTCGACGGCCAGCGACCCGACGATCGTCACGTCCCCCGACACCACGTCGACGGGGATCAGCTCGGGCTCCGACAACCGAACCCCGATCAGCACGGCCGCCACGAGCACCGCCACCGCGACCGAGACCCCCACCCACACCCGTGTCGGCATGCGACCACCGTACGGGCTGTCCTCTTGCGGACAGCCGCCGCTCCCGCCGTGCCCCGCGCCCGACGATGGGCGCGATGAAACGACACGGGACCCCCGCGCTCGCGGCCGTGCTGGCCGTGGTGGCGCTGCACGTCATCGGCGGCTCCGCGACCGCGGCGCCGCCCGCCGGCGCGTGCCACAACGCCGAGCCGGCGCACCAGCGGGTGCGCGAACAGCCGTGGGCGCAACAGGTCCTCGACCCCCGGCGGGTGTGGCCGCGCAGCCGGGGCGCGGGCGTGCTGGTCGCCGTCGTGGACTCCGGGGTCGATCCCGACCACCCCCAGCTGGCCCGACCCGGCAAGGTGCGGGAGGGCCGCGACTTCGTGCGCGGCGAGCGGTCGGGGGCGTTCGACTGCGTGTCCCACGGCACCGGGGTGGCGGGGATCATCGCCGCGGACCCGTTGGCGGGCATCGGTTTCCACGGCATCGCGCCGGACGCGGAGATCCTGCCGGTCCGGGTCAGCGAACGCGACGTCGGCGACCGGGGCGAGTCCCTGCGCATCGACCCGCGCGTGCTGGCCGACGGCATCCGGTACGCCGCGGACATGGGCGCGAAGGTCGTGAACCTGTCGTTGGCGGGGTTCGACGACAACCCCGTGGTGCGCGAGGCCGTGGCGTACGCGGTGGGCAAGGACGCCTTGGTGGTCGCCGCCGCCGGCAACGGCCAGCGTGACGAGACGACCGAACTGCCGTCTTTCCCGGCCGGTTACGACGGTGTCCTGGGCGTCGGCGCGATCGACATCGACGGCGCGCGGTTCACCGGTTCGCAGGTCGGCGCGTACGTGGACCTGGTGGCCCCGGGAAGCCAGGTCGTGGCCCCCACCCGGATCGATGGACATTCCTATGTGGACGGTACGAGCTTCGCCGTGCCGTTCGTCTCGGCCACCGCGGCCCTGGTCCGCTCCGCGTGGCCGGACTTGACTGCCGCGCAAGTGGCGCAACGACTCCTGGCCACGGCGAACCCGGCCCGCGGCGGTCGGGGCAGCCCCGCGTACGGCGCGGGCCTGGTGGACCCGTACCGCGCCGTCACCGACGGCCTGGACCCGGCCCGTCCCGCCGCCCTGCCTCCCCACGTGCCCGCACCTCCCGACCAGGCCGCCTTGGACCAGGCGGCGTGGCTGGCGACCACGGGCGACGCGGCAAGGTTGGGCGCCGCGACCGCCCTGGCCGCCGTGGTGGTCGTGGTCTTGCTGGTGGTGGTCCGCCGACGGGGTCGGCGCAGGAAGTGGCAACCCGCCTGGGCCGCTCCCCTGCCGACCCGCCCCGCCGTGGTGGAACCGCCCGAGCAGACGTTCCTAATGACGAGCGGGTGAGCCCGGGAGGACGAAGAAGGTGAAGTCCGCCCGCACCTTCGCGTCCACCGCCGAGGGCAACCGAATGCGCCCGGCACAGGCCATCCCGCGCACGGCCGACCGGCTCAGCTTGAGCCCGGCGGTGAGCAGGTTCTCCACCCGAACAGGCGCAGGCACCTCGAACCGGACCAGCACCTCCAACGGCGGCGCGTCCTCCCGTTCGACCTCGTAGAACGGCATGTCGATGTCCAACTCCCACGTGCCGGTCCAGTCGAGCCGGTAACCGGGCCCACCCGCGGGGGCTTCATGGAGGAGCCGCCGCACCATGGCGGGATCGTTGTCCTCGTAGGCGACCAACCGGTCGTGCGCCAACGCCTGCACGTGGATCCGTTCGTGCAGCGGGATCTTCGTCGTCCGATCGCACTTCTCGCAGCCGACGAGCATCCAGACGTCGAGCAACTTGCCGCTGGCGTTGACGCGAAACTTGTCGGTGGGATGGTGCCGCGTGCACCGACACGTCATGCACGTCTTGACGATGGTGGGCAACCCCAACTCCCGAACCACCCACAGGGCCTTGCGATCGACGCTGTGAGCTTCTGAGGGCGCGCGAAATCCAGACATGCTGAGGCGAACTCCAAGGATGCGCAGGAGGACGCGACGGAACACCTCACGTCGCGTTGTGGGAACCGGTGATGGTCACCGTTCCGCTGGTCGGCACGCTGAGCAGGACAGGCGCTCGCCCGTCCTCTCCCGTGCTCTCCTTCTCACTGCTGCACGTTCGCCATCTTCTTGACTTCTCGCCTTCTCGGCAACTTCGTTTTTTGGCGCTTCGCTTCCTTGGGCGCGCTTCGCGCTCTCAAGCGTGACGCGCTGGCGCGCTCTCAAGATCAAAAGCGCCTCGCCGGCGGGCAGGCCCCCGGGGGTGGAAGGGCGTCGGTTCGTTCCCCGCACGGCCTGCCGGAGGCAACCACCCTTCGCTCCTTCTCGCAACCGGAAAAGCTGGTTGCGAGAAGGAGCGAAGCGCGGTTGGGCTGCGCCCAGGCC
>NZ_JBEZBW010000026.1:0-86490 GCF_040647305.1 Saccharothrix sp. NPDC042600
TGGCAGTCGGTCTACGACCGGTTCCGGCGGTGGCAGGCCGACGGCACGTGGGCGCGGTTGCTGGAGCACGTGCAGGTCCGCGACGACGCGGTCGGCGCGGTGGAGTGGACCGTGAGCGTGGACTCCACCGTGGTGCGAGCCCACCAGCACGCCGCCGGCGCGGCGAAAAGGGGGCTGCGCCGGCCGCTGCTGCGGCCCGGGAAGCCCTCGGCCGCTCCCGCGGAGGACTGAGCACCAAGGTCCACCTGGCCTGCGACGAACGCGGCCGGCCACTGTCGGTCGTGCTCACTCCCGGCCAGTCCGGTGACGCGCCGCGTTTCGACGAGGTGATGGCCGGCGTCCGCTGCCGCACCCGGTCCGGACGCGTCCGTACCCGCCCGGATCGGGTGCTCGCGGACAGGGCCTACGACTCCCGGGCGATCCGCGGGCATCTGCGCCGCCGGGGTATCACCGCGACGATCCCGCAGGCCGCCGACCGGGTGCGCAACCGGTTGGCCAAAGGCAGCCGCGGCGGCCGGCCACCGGCCTTCGACCCCAACGCCTACAAGCAGCGCAACACCGTCGAACGCTGCATCAACCGACTCAAACAATGGCGCGGCCTGGCCACCCGCTACGACAAGACCGCCCACTCCTACATGGCCGCCCTCACCATCGCCAGCCTCATGATCTGGCTCGCCACCAAATAACCAGACACGCCCTAGACGCCTTGAGCCGCCTGTGCACAGTCAAGGCTCCGTACGGTTGACACCTTGATGCGTGCCGGTGGCACGTAAAGTACTATTTAACCGATAGGCGCCACGTCGATTGCGCCATCTTGACCAAATGCATCCAAAAGCCATGAACAAGTAACGGACCGATAGGAGTGCCCGATTCACAGGACGGGCGGCCTCATGTCGCCTTCGGATTCTCGCGCACCTCACCCTCGGAGCGACAAATGCGTTCACGCACAGTCCTCACCGGTCTCCTCACCACGGCGGCCACCGTCCTGGGCTTGATGGCCTCCGCCACCTCCGCGACGGCGGGCGCGCTGGACGTGACGTGCCTGCCGACCAGCAGCCAGACCGCGTCCTTCAGCCCGCCGCTGACCCTCACCCCCAAGCCGACCACGGTGACCGCCTCCACCCAGTACGGACCCTGCACCTCCACCAGCGTGCCGGAGCTGACCTCCGGCTCCCGCAGCGCCACCATCCCCTACCCGGCATTGTCGTGCCTGGACCTGCT
Source organism: Saccharothrix sp. NPDC042600 (assembly GCF_040647305.1). NCBI lineage: Bacteria > Bacillati > Actinomycetota > Actinomycetes > Pseudonocardiales > Pseudonocardiaceae > Saccharothrix > Saccharothrix sp. NPDC042600. The sequence goes on from NZ_JBEZBW010000026.1 coordinate 1,222, forward strand.
CACCTCGGCCCCGCTGACCTTCACCATCACCTGGAACACCGGTCACACCTCCACCATCTCCGGCAGCACCACCGTCACCACCGCCGGTGCCGCACTGGTCGTCACCATCACCGGCAACGTCACCACCGGACTGTTCGCCGGCGACTCGGTCGTCCAGACCGTCACCGGACCGTCCACCGCCGTCACGCTGTGCACGCTGGGACTGGGGACGGTGCCCAGCATCGACGCGGTCGTCACCCTCGCCATCACCTCCACGCCGTAACCGTCGAGGCACCCACGGCAGGCGGTTCCTGCTCGCGCTCGGCGTTCTGCAGCACTGCTTCACCAGCGGAGTCCGCGTCCCCGACGACCTGGCCATCGTCGGCAACGACGAATCGACTTCGCCGCCGCGGCCGCCGTGCCCCTGTCATCAGTGCGACAGCCACGGCGAAGGGCGGGGTCGAACCGCCGCCGGCCTGCTGATGAACGAGCTCGAACCCTCGACCACCAGTACCGACCGGGCGCGAGTGATCGACTGGGCGTGGTGGCGGACTGGAGCCGCCTGGATCGACCCTGCGTATCTGGCTATCCGCCTGATCGCGGAGGGGCACGATCCCCAAGCGGCCGAGAAGTGGGCGCATCAGTTCGAGGGCCTCGCAGAGGCTCATCCCGACGCGGTGACGGCCTACTGCGCATCACTGGTACAGATGTGGGGGCGGAAGTTCCCCGAACACCGCTCCCACGAACGCGGCTCGCCGTTGGCTCCGGCATCGGCTGGTTCGAAACTGCCTCAAAGCGGTGATCGGAACGGTGACCATCGGCTTGAACCACACCGTCGACGGTCGCCGTGTGCGCGAGTGACACTGACTCGGCTCGCCGTCCACAACGGACATCGCCCATCGACTCCGACACCGTTGTCTCTCCGGCGCCGCGGTTGTCGATTTCCCTCCGACAAGGCCATTTGCTCGATCGGGTGAAGTGTTGTGTTCGTCGGCGCATGGGCGTTGTACGGTTCGGCTCAGGCGATCGCGGCCCGCCTTGAGGTAGCTCCGACATCCCGGCCGGGGCGAGAGTGCCTCGCAAGCACGCCATCGGGCGCGTACCGCGAGTTGTCACGTGCTGCGCGAGGTCCGACCTCACGACTCGGAGCGTCGGCTGGGAGGCGTCTGCGCAGGACGTTGTGGCTCGGACTCGATCGGACTCGTTGATGCGCGCTTGGGACTGCGCGTGCGTCAACGCGCTTTCCGGCGACCTCTACAACACGATCTGCTCGGGCAGCCCCGCGGAGGCGATGCGGCGGATGGCGGAGGTAGTTCGAGCCACGGCCGCGGCAGTGGGAGCCGGTGGTCCTCTGCTATTCCCTTGTTTCCCTTCGTTCCAGTTGAGGTGTATCTCGGGTCGGCGGCCGCGCTCGGCGCCTTCGCGGACAGGCTCGACTCGCTCAGCACCACTGTCCTCGGTGGTCTCGGCGACCCGCTCGGCGAACTCACCAACGAGGTCGTCGCCGCAAGCAACGCGTGGCTACTGCCGTTGATCATCGAGCAGTTGATCGGTGAGGGCCGGCGCGGACACCGACGCCCCGGTCCGGTTCATCGAGGACGTGGTCTTCCCGCGCGCCGCCGACGTACTGCGGCAGAACCTGGCCTTCGGTGTGTACGTCTTGATGCGCTGGACCGGGCGGACCAACGCGTTGTTGAGTGTCCAGCGGTGGGACCGCACGTGTGCCGGCGAGATCGCCGGACTCAAGCGGTTCGCCGGCCTGCGTCCGCTGCTGGACGTCCTGGAAGCCGGCGCCAAGGCCATGGGGGACATGGTCCACCGGGGACAGCGCAACAACCTGACCGCGGCCGAGGTCGCGGCCGCCTACCCCGATCTGCTCATCGGGCGGAGCCGGCTGCGCCAGTTCATCGCCTTCGGCGCCGCTGAACTGTTCTCCACCTGCTACACCCGGCAGATCGGCCTCGAGCCTTGAGCCGGCACTCAAGTTGGTCGTCCGTCGTGCCGATAGAGACTCCCAGGAGGGACGTCGTTGAACAACGCACAACTGGTGGCTGCCGTCCGAGCTGGCGACGGCGCCGCGTTCGCCGAACTCTACGAGCGTTACGAGCGGTTGATCTTCAACCGGTGCAGGCTGCTCCTCGCCGGCGACCATGAGGCGGCCGAGGACGCCACGTCGGAGACCTTCCGCATCGCCCTCGCCGGGCGGCTCAAGGGCCTGCGTGATCCCGACAAGCTCACTGCCTGGTTGTGGACCGTGTCCAAGCGGACGGCCATCCGGCAGTACCGCGGCGACCGCACCGTGCTGGTGGCCGACGTGCCGGAACAGCCCGTGAACGACGACGTGGACGACATCGACCCGCAGTGGGCGGAGCAGGTGCTGCTCGCCGCGTCGGCCGCGCTGGACAAGGCCGATCGCAGCCTGCTTCCCGACTTGCAGCTCATCGTCACCGACCGGATCACCCGGCGGGACGTCGCGGACAGCCGCGGGATGTCGACCGACCACCTCAACGTGACGTTGTCGCGGCTCAGGCAACGTCTCGACGAGGCCGTCGTGCTGGTGCTTCTTCAGCCCTCGCAGCGGCAACGGTGCGACGGCTTGCAGCAGGAGATCCGCAAGATCGGTGAGGAGATCACGCCCCGGCTGCGCAAGGCCGTCGCCCGGCACATCCGTGGCTGCAAGGCGTGCGAGAGCCACCGCAAGCGCGCGCTGATCACCGCCGGCATCCTCGCCGCGATCCCATTCCTGCCCGCCCCCAACGGAAACCGCACGCCGGACATCACACCCGTGTCGTTCCAGCGGATTCTCACGCGTCGCCTCGTCGCCGCGGCGGCGATGCTGCTCGTCCTGGCGTTGCTCGGTGTTCTGGCTTGGCGCTCGCATGAGTCGTCCGACCTCGACGCGGCCGTCTCACAGCAGGCGGAGTCGGCGGTGGTCACCACGACCTCCTCGAGCGGCCCTGCGGAAACAACCATGACGACAGTGTCGCCGTCGTCGGCCAGCCAGACCGCGCAAACTACCTCGACCACGTCTTTCAGCATCCTGACATCCGTGTCGGTGAACAGTTCGTCCGCTTCGTCGGCCGTCGACAAGTCCGGGCCGGTGATCGCGGCACCCACGGTGGAGCCAACCACGCTGTCCCAGGTGTGGAACGGTCAGGCGTGCGGTGGCCAGGCCACCGCCGTCACGGTTTCGGTGCGGGTCGACGACCCGTCGGGCGTCGCCGGCGTGGCGCTGTCAGGCACGATCGCCGGGCGCACCCGGACATGGACGATGCAGGACGCGAAGACGGGCACCTGGACGGCATCCGTCTCATACGAGATCAACGACCACACCGGGAAGTCAGGTCCGGTGGTGTTCGCCGCCGCCGCGACCGACAAGGCCGGGAACACTGCGAACGCGCAGGTCGGTCAGGTGCAGTTGATCAGCTGCACCCCCAACTGAGGTCGATCGAAGATCTTTTTAGATTTCTGTTAGGCCGGCGGCCTCGCATCGCACCAGTGGACACAAGAGGCGGAACAGCCGCCTCCGAACCACGGAAACTGGTTTCACCTGTGTCCCGAGTGAGACAACGCCTCATCGCGGCCGTCCTGGCCGTAGCCGCCATGCTGACGCTCGGCCAGCCCGTCCAGGCCGCCACCCTGATACCTGGTTCTTCGGCTGTCACCCAGCCCGCGGTGACCACCTACCTCCGCGACGACGGTTGGCCCGGTTTCGTCGTCTTCACCATTGGCGCGGACCAGTTCGTCTACTTCGCCTTCAATCCTGTACCCGAGAACCCCAGGACCTGGGACGGTTGGCACCGGCTCGGTAACACCCGTTTCACCGGTACCCTCGCCGCGGCCCATCACCAAGGCGCGGGTGTGGAGGTGTTCGGTCGGGCCGTCGACGACCGCGTGATGCACGCCAGGGTCCAGCCCGGTGGGCACTGGGAACCCTGGGAACAGCTCGTCCAAGGCGAAACCTTGGGCTCTCCCACGGTCGCCTACGACGGCGCCGGCAGTCCTGAGGTGTTCGTGCACGGCAAGGACGGAATACTGCTTCACACCGGCAGCACCGGCCCTGGGTTCCGCTCTTGGCGTGCGTGGGCACGCGTCCCGGCTCCGCAGCGGATGCACGGCAGCCCGATCGCCAAGACCATCAACAACAATCCCGAGGTCTACTACTACGGACAGGACCGCCAGGTGATGCGGACCGTCCGCACGGCGCCCGGCGTGTACGCGACTGCGACAACGGTGAGCCGCATCGACGGCGTTCACGAAGGACGCCTCGGCGTGGCCGCCTACCGCGAACGGGATGGTCGGCCTTTTCCGGTCGTGATGACCTCGACCCCGGCCGGCGGGCTGGCGACCAAGCTGCATGCCATAGGCGGCTTCGACCCGTGGTTCGAGACGTGGGGCAACCTGCATGTCGAGGGCCTCTCCGGTGCCGACGACCCGCGCGACGGTGCGGCTGTGATGTACGGCCGTTTCACCGACAGCCGTTACTACCGCCAGCGCTTGACCAACGGCTTGACCGATGGTTGGGAGCGCGTGGGAGACGGCGAGTTCAGTGCCCCTCCCAGCGCGTACTTCTTCGCCGCGGCAGGCAAGCACTTCGTGTTCGGCAGAGGTCTGAACGGGCAGATCTTCGTCAGCCACGAGACCGGGATCTACCAACGCACGTGGTCGACCTGGCACCTCATCGGCAACAACGTCTGACGCCCGGGGGTGAGAGCCCCACGAGTTCTCGCCGCATTTGCCGATAGCTGTCCAGAGCATCGCGCAGTGGCGGCGTTGAAAGGCCCTGAAGGATGTCCACCGCCGCGCCGAAGTCGTCGACCTGGTGACAGAACGTCATCAGCGTGTTCTTCCTGGGCAGCGGCTCCGTGTGCGCCAGGGGACCCGACACCATCCCATTCTTCGTCAGCATCCAGGTCAAACGACGAGTACATCCGCGACAACGTGACCGAGTTCAGCGGCGCCGCCTTCGAAGGCCGCTGACCAGACAGGAGAAACCCTTGCTCACCAAACGATTCCGCGTGCTCGCGACCGCGCTGACGTGCGTCGCTGTGGGCCTTGTCGTGCCCACTCCCGCCACGGCCGACCCTCTCACGTTCTACGTCAAGAACCGCCACACAGGACTCTGCCTCGGAGTGGCCTCCCTGCCGATCGGGAATGGCACCGACGTCGTCCAACGGCCCTGCGGTGATCCACTCAGCCTCCATTGGCGGCTCCTGGAAGACGAGGGCGGCTACTACAGGTTCGTGGTCTCCGACCTCCGCGTCGAGACCGCCACCTGCCTGGACGTGACGTATGCCAGTGAGGCCGCTGGGACGCCGCTGCAAACATGGCAGTGCCTCGACACGAGCTGGAACCAGGAGTTCCGGATCAGCTGGTGGCAGGGCTGGTCGACGGTGAAACCGTCACACGCCACCGGCAAGTGTCTCGACCACTGGAGCCTGAACGCCACGTCGCGCCCGCTGGTCGTCCAGGAGAACTGCTCGTTCGAACCCAGGCAGGAGTTCGCCTTTCAAACTGCCCCGTGACAATAACCTCACCGGCGACCGCGATCGTGTTTAGCGTCGGTGTGGTGAACCGGCGCAGCTGACCTGTGGTCACGCCGACCAGGACAGCGGTCGCTGCACAGAGGACGCCGCAACATGGGTCGGCCCCGCAGGATCTTCCCCCTGCGGGGCCCTCTCGCTCGGCACGAGATTTACAGAGGAATGCTCGAACCGAGCCCATCAGCATCAGGCGAGGTTGCGTCGCCGCCACAGGATCGGGACCAGTCACTGACGTACCGGCCCGCGCTTCCACTGACAGCTCGCGTGCGCATGCGCTGACCACCGCGGACGGGCCCCGTAGGGCCATGACTCTCAACCGTTGCAAGGTGTTCCGCCGCGACTCCACGCTGTCGCCGGGGCCGGATGTGCCGTGATCTGCAGGCGCGCAGGTTCGGATCCTCAGCGGGTGCACCAAAGGGATGGGAACGCGGCTGACCAGCGGCTTTGTATCAGGCAGCCTGGTAATGGACTCTTCGACTCCAGGTTCGTCGCCTGAGCTCACTGCCGGCACCAGGGACGACCGCGGGCCGTCGCGCTGCGGTCACCCGGCCGGAGCGAGTCGTCGTGCGTGCACGTCAGGTTGGGTTCAGTGCCCCACACGGCCGGTGTCGTAGGCCCACATCGCGATCTCGACCCTGTTTCGGGCGCCGATCTTGGTCAGCAGGCTGGCGACGTGGGTCTTGGCGGTCGTCAAGCCGATGAACAGTTCGTCGGCGATCTCGGCGTTCGTGCGGCCACTGGCGACCAGCGTCAGCACCTCTTCTTCGCGTTCGGTGAGCGGCTCGATCGGTTGGGTTCGTCGGCTCGACGGTTCCCTCGCGGCGAGGGTGGCCAGCAGCCGCCGGGTGATGTTCGGCGCGATCAGCGCATCGCCGACGGCGGCGGCGTGGACGGCTTGGACGAGCAGCTCCGGCCCGGCGTCCTTGAGCAGAAAGCCCCGGGCGCCGGCCCGGAGCGCGCCGTGGACGTACTCGTCGAGGTCGAACGTCGTGATCACCACCACCGCGATCGGATCCGGGACGCCTCGCCCCGCGAGGCGCTGGGTCACCTCGATGCCGTCGAGTCCGGGCATCTGGATGTCGACCAGGCACACGTCGGGGCGGAGCCGGTGCGCCAGCTCGACGGCGGCGTGGCCGTCGGCGGCCTTGCCGACGACCTCGATGTCGGGCTGCGCGTCAAGGATCATCGACAGGCCGGTGCGCACCAGGTCCTGGTCGTCGGCCACCAGCACGCGCACCGTCATCGGCCCACCTTAGTCGGCAGTTCGGCGTCGACCGTCCATCCGCCCCCAGGCGCCGGCCCGGCACGCAGCGTGCCGCCGAGAAGCTGCACGCGCTCGGTCATCCCCAGCAGCCCGAAGCCGTGGTTCACCGACCGTGCCGGGTCGATCTGCCCGTCGTCGGTCACGCGTAGTCGCAGCCTTCCCTCGCCCTCGACGACCCGGATCTCCACACGCGAGGCGTCGCGGGCGTGCCGCAGGGCGTTGGTCAGCGCCTCTTGCGCCAGCCGGTAGACCGCCGCGTCGACCTGGAGCGGGAGTTCGCCCAGGCCGTCCGGCAACGCCACGTCGACGACCGGGACCGGGTCGCGGCGGGCGAGGGACGCCAGGTCGGCGACGCCGGGCCGGCGGGCGTACTCCGCCGGCGCTCCGTCGCGCAGCACCCGGACCATCGCCCGCATCTCCGCGAGCGTCCGCGACGCTTCGCCTTCGATGACCGCCAGCGTCTCGATCGCCGCTTCAGGTCGCTGCCCGGCGATGGCCCGGCCCGCCTGCGCCTGCACAGCGATCGCCGAGACGTGGTGGGCGACGATGTCGTGCAGCTCGCGCGCGAGGCCGACCCGCTCCTGGCTGCGGATCTGGTCCACCGCCCGGCGCCAGCTTTCGGCGCGGTAGCGGAACGCCGCTCCGCCCGCCGCCGCCGCGGCCAGGATGCCGAACCCGCCGATGACCTCGGCCGGCCCGATGTGGTCGGGGACCATGCCGATTCCCGCGGCGACCGCCACCACCGCCAGCCCGATCACGATCTCGCGCCCCGAGCCCCAGCGGAGCAGCGCGTAGACGAACACCAGGACGTAGATCATCGTGTCGAGGCCCATGCTCGGGACCCCGCCCAGCAGGTTCGCCAGTCCCAACGCCGTCGCGGTGCCGAAGGCCACCACGACACAGGCCAACGGGTGGGTACGCCGCCACAGCAGCACCGGCGCGAGTCCGACCGCCACGATCGTCGCGAACGGCTGCCAGGCGACGTCGTCCCGGAGGACGCCCTCCAGCAGCGCCGTCACCATCAACACCCCGACCAGCACCCAGTCGCGCGACACCCGTTCGGGCGCGTCCGTGGCGCGGGGCTCGGCCCACAGCGAGCTCAGGGCGTTGGTGGTCACCGACCCAGCCTAGGGACCGCCGAGGCGTCCGGGGCCGACCGAAAGAACGAGACGCCGGTCCTCCCGACGGGTGGCGCGGGCCCGGCCTCGATGCGGATGTGCCCGCCGCCGGGTCCAGCGATCGTTGGCCTACCGATTTTCACCACGACGACGGAGCCCATGTTGAGAACACGTCAACCCACCACACTGGAAGACCCGCCGGTTTCTGTGAAGGCCAAGCTCGCTGCGGCGTGGACAGGCGTCATGTTCCTGTACGCCTACGTGGACATCCTCGGCTTCTTCAAGCCGGGCGTCGTCACGGACATCCTGGCAGGCGTCGTCTTCGAGTTCGACATCAGCCAGCCGTTGTACGTCCTCTTCCTCACGCTCATGGCGATCCCGATCTTCATGATCGTGCTGTCGATGACGCTGCCCGCCAGGGCGAACCGCGTCACGAACCTCATCGTGGCCTCGGTACAGGTCCCCTACGCGGCGTTCAACGTGGTGGGTGGGTCTTGGACGTACTTCTACGGCCTTGGCGTCGTCCTGGAGGTGATCCTTCTCGCCTTCATCCTGCGGTGCGCCTGGACCTGGCCCCGCACCACACCGTCGGCGACCACGGCGACCACGGCGACCAGCCCGGACCGCGAGACCCTTCGCGCTCAGTAGTAAGCGCGAACCATGGGACGTCCCGTAGCTGGCGGTTCAGGCCGGGTCGGGCTGCCGGTAGGTGGCGGGGTTGGTTTCCCATGCCGTGACACGACGCACGATGTGCAGGAAGCCGACCGCCGCACCCACGCACAGCAGTGCCGCGAAGGTCGCGATCCAGACGGCGGAGTCCATGTCGAAGAACGAGCTGTCCGGGTCGACGGCCTGCCCGCCAAGGCGCTCCAGGACCAGGAACGCCAGCCAGGACCCCCACCACAGGTTGACCGCAGACGCCGTCACCCCCGGCACGCCGGCCCGCACGATGTCCAGCACGACGCGGCGCGGCACCCAGAAGTTCACCACCGGCAGCCAGCCCCAGATCGCGGCGCCCTTGTCCCAGTGGTGTACGGCGAGCGGGTTGGCGAGTTCTGCGTTGGACCGCGCGCGCCACAGCCACATGACCGCCACGACGACGGTAGGGATGAACACCAGGGCAATGCCCACGGCCAACCCGGTCCCGGACGTGGCGGCGGCGTCGAGTTCGTCGACGGTCGCCACGCCGTCCAGGTAGTCGTTGTAGACCCCTTTGAGGCTCCACATCCAGCCGGCGGTGATGAGGACGAGCAGCGTGTAAAGGCCGATGAGCACTGCCACGGCGACGCTCAAGCCACGCACAGGACGAAACACGGGTCCCCCCAATGAATTCCTGAAGGCCCCCCGACCCGGCGCGCAGCCTACACACGCCCCTCCCGCCGCCGCACACCCTTTCACCACGACCGACACCCGTCCGGCCGCCCGCCACGCGGGTCAAGGCTCCAGTCGGGGAAGCGCGAGCCCGAGCCTGCGCCCCGCTCGGTCGATCTCGCTGACCACAACGGTGATCTCGTCACCCACCCGGAAGTCCCGTGCGAGGTCTGGTTCCCGCCCGCGGACCAGTCCTTCGACGCCGTCGGCGACCTCCACGAAAACGCCGATCGGCGCCAGGCCCACGACCGGACCGCGCAGTTCCCGCCCGACCCCGACACCGTCGGCGAAGGACTGGAACGGGTCCGGCCGGGTGGCGCGCAGGGACAGGCGGGCCTCCAGGTTCCACGTGTCGAACTGGAGGAACACGCACGACACGCGTTGACCGACCCGCACGACGTCGGACGCGGCGTCGAAGCGCCGCCAGGACAGCTCGGGGAGCGTGATGAACCCGACTCCGGGGAAGATCGGGTGCGCGGGGCCGCCGTCGAGCGCCACGAACACGCCGAACCGCTCGATCGCTGCGACCGTGCCGGACAGAACCTCGCCGGGACGCAACGAGTTGAGGAACGCCGACAGGTCCGGGTGCTCGGCCCGGTCAAGCCCCATGCGGTAGATCCTATGGACTCGGCCCGCCGCGTGGACGGTACTGAGCACAGTCGCTTCGACGACACCGGCCGCTTCCTTCGGCTTCAGCCGGCCCGCCGCGACCGTGGCGGTCACGGGGGCCGTCGTGCACGAACTGGCGGAGCGTAGGCGTGTGGAATGCGGGCTTGGCCGCGATGTGGATGCAGTCGCGCAGGCATCGAGGAGGCCGATGTCACATAGGGATAGGCAATAGCCCCGGGGGTGAACACCGGGCCGCCGCCGAACAGTCGGACCGGCGACGCTCGCAACGGTGTATTCCTGCGGCTACTGACCGTAACCGGGCGGGTAGCGTTGCTGCGATGGGGCCCACATCTGTGGTCGCACCACGGTAACGGTGCGGGCGAGCTGGAGACAGGCGAGGGAAAGTTGATGAAGCTACCGATCGACTCGGCGCTCGGTACCGCGCAGAGGATTGTCGACCGTCAAAAATCGGGTCATGAGATCCCGACGGTCGGAGAACTTGTGGAAGCCGTACGCAGCTTCGAACGGATCGAGTTCGACGTTCCGTCGTGCACCGACTCGGATGGTTTCCTCTTCCAGTACGGCGAAGTGAGTTGGTATCCCGAGCCCACATTCACCATTGGTTTCGTGCGCCAGTTGGAACTCGCAGGCCCTGAAGGTGAGCCTGAAGGCTACTCGCAGGTCCAGCTGGAATACAGATATCGAGTCGATGCTCACCTGCGGTCCCTTGGTGATCACAACTCCTGGTGGTTTCGCGAGGGTGGCACCCCGTTTGCGGACTGGCTTGAATCGGTAGCTGCGGATCCAGTGTGGAGGGTTGTTCACGATAAGGCTCCTGTGAAATTCGATATTTCACAGGAGTTGGCTTGAGATGCTATCGAGCGGGCGTGCTGAGTGTGTAGACGTCGAGTGGGGCCCAGGATTGCTCGTTGCTGTTACGCGAAATATTGCCCGGTGCTCTACCGAACCCGAGCCGACGGACCCGCGGAATCGCGGCACGGTAGGGCACCCACTGCGTGCAAGGCGGTTCGGCACGTGCCGCGTGCCGCACGTCTGCCCGGGCGACCGCCTCACTTCACCGCCGCTGGTGTAAGGAGGCCGCGTTGGGCGACGGGGTCCGGGATCGGTACTGCCGCGACCAGTTGGCGGGTGTAGTCGGTGGTGGGGGCGCGTAGGACTTTGTGGTGTGGGCCTTGTTCGACTACTCGGCCTTTGTGCAGGACGGCCACGCGGTGGGCCAGGGAGTCGACCACGGCCAGGTCGTGGCTGATGAACAGGCAGGCGAACGCGTGTTCCTTTTGCAGCTCGGTCAGCAGCTCCAGGATGGACGCCTGTACCGACACGTCCAGGGCGCTGGTGGGCTCGTCGGCTATCAGCAGGGCCGGGTGCAGTGCCAGTGCTCGGGCTATGCCGACGCGTTGGCGTTGCCCGCCGGACAGTTCCGCGGGGCGGCGGGTGGCGAAGCCCTTGGGTAGGTGGACGGCGTCGAGGAGTTCGGCTACCCGGTCGCCTACCGGGACCTTGTGGACCCGCAGCGGTTCGGCTATGCAGTCGGCGATCGTCAGCCTCGGGTTGAGTGAACCGCCTGGGTCTTGAAAAACGAAACCCAGTCGTCGGCGTGAGGTGCGCGGGTCGCCGCCGAGCACCGTCACCGTGCCCGCGTCGGGGTGCAGAAGGCCGGCCGCTACCCGGCCCAGGGTGGACTTGCCCGAGCCCGATTCCCCGACCAGGCCGACCACCTCGCCCGCGCCGACGTGCAGGTCCACGTCTTCGACCGCGGTGAAGGTGCCGTACTTCACGGTGACGCCGGTGAAGCGCACCGCGTCGGTGTCGGCTCGGTGCGGGGGAGCGGGTTCGCGGTGGCCCAGGCGTGGCACGGCCGCCAGCAGGTCGCGGGTGTAGGCGCGGGTCGGGGTGGTGAACAGGTCGTGCACTGGTGCCTGCTCGACGAGCTCGCCGCGGTGCAACACGGCGACGCGGTCGGCGATGTCGGCCACGACGCCCATGTTGTGGGTGATGAGCAGGATGGCGGTGCCGAGCCGGTCGCGCAGGTCGCGCAGCAGCGCCAGCACCTCCGCCTGCACGGTGACGTCCAGCGCGGTCGTCGGCTCGTCGGCGATGATCAGCCGGGGGTTGTTGGCCAGTGCCAGCGCGATGACCACCCGCTGCTTCTGCCCACCGGACAACTGGTGCGGGTAGTGCCGCACGCGGGTGGCCGGATCGGGTATGCCGACCAGGTCGAGCAGCCGCACGGCTTCCGCGCGCGCCTGCTTGCGCGACAGCGGGCGGTGCGCGCGCAGCACGGCGGCGATCTGCCACCCCACGGTCCGCACGGGGTTGAGAGCGGTCGACGGCTCCTGGAAGACCATCGCCACCTCGCGGCCCCGCACCGACCGCAGCACGTCCTCGCCCGCGCCGACCAGCTCGCGGTCGCCGAGCCGGATGCTGCCGCGCACCGACGCGGACGCGGGCAACAGCCCGAGCACCGCCCGCGCGGTCACGGACTTGCCCGAGCCGGACTCGCCCACCAGCGCCACGACCTCGCCCGGCGCGACGGTCAGGTCCAGCCCGCGCACGGCGTGCGTCGCGCCGAAGGAGACCTCCAGGTCCCGGATGGCGAGCAGGTCAGTCGTAGACACGTTCGGCCTCCGCCCACAGTCGTGCGATCAGCTTCGGGTCGTAGTCGGCCTGCGGGCCGGGTTCGTAGCGCACGTGCCGCAGCGCTCCGGTGAACGGGAACGTCCGCTCGCGCGCGTGCAGGTCCCAGTCGACCGGCCCGCCGCGGTCCGCGCCGACGCTGATCCCGGTGAACGGGGCCAGGCCGATCAGCTGCGGCACGGGGCCGAGCTTCGCGCTGCCGGACCCGGTGTCCAGCACCAGTTCCCAGCGGAACCCGGGCAGCGCCCGCGCGGTCAGCGACACCCGCACCTCACCGGCGCCCAACGGCACCGGGCCGCTGCGGTGCACGTCCCCGTAGGCGTTGTAGGCCAGGTGCGCCGCGCCGTCCTCGACGTGCACGACGTACCCGCCGCCCTGGTCGCCGTGCGCGAACAGCACGCCCCGGTCGCCGGGTCGGGCGTCGAGCGTCGCGGTGGCGGTGAAGTCCCGGAACTGCACCAGTTGCGCCGACCGGTAGCGCTCCAGCAGCGGTGTGCCGGGGTAGAGCGTCACCGGGCGTTCGAGGCGTTCGTCGGACGGCCTGCGCAGCGCCGCCGCCGGGCCGTGATCGGTCAGCGGGTAGACCGCGTTGCGCCAGGCCGCGTCCTCCCACGCCGCCGCCAGTTCGGCGAGCTTGTCCGGGTGCTCGGCGGCGACGTTCGTGGTCTCGGTCGGGTCCTCGGCGACGTGGTAGAGCTCCCATTCGCTGTCGTCGTAGGGGGTTCCGGGGATGTGCTTGGTGACGACCTTCCAGCCGTCGGCGTAGTAGCCCCGGTTGCCGCCGGTCTCGGTGTACTGGCTGGTGTGCGGGCTCGGCGCGGTGGCGTCGCGCAGCACGGGCACCGCGCTGACACCGTCCTGCTCCGCCGCGGGCACGCCCTGGCGGTGGTCGGGCCGGGTCACGCCGGCCAGCTCCAGCAGGGTCGGGGCGACGTCGGTGACGTAGACGTACTGGTGGCGCAGCCCCGAGCCCAGGCCTGCGGGCCAGTGCACCAGGAACGGCGTGCGCACGCCTCCCGCGTAGGTGTCGAACTTGTAGAGCCGGAACGGGGTGTTGGACGCCTGTGCCCAGCCCCGCGGGTAGTGGATCGTCGTGCGCGGTCCGCCGAGCAGGTCCAACTCCCTCGCCACGTCCCGGTTCCAGTCCTCCGGGACGCCCGGCACGTGCACGAACTGGCTGAAGTAGCTACGGGTGCCCTCGGCGCCGCCCTCGGCGGTGGCCCCGTTGTCGGAGGTGAACACGATGATGGTGTTGTCCAGTTCGCCGTGCCGCCGCAGCGCTTCGACGACACGTCCGACACTGGCGTCCACATTGGACAGCGAGGCGGCGTAGACCTCCATGTACCGGGCGAACAGCGCCTGCTGTTCGGGCGGCACGTCGTCCCACGGGCGCACGTCGTGGTTGCGTGGCGGCAGGACCGTGCCCTCCGGGAACAGGCCCTGGGCCAACTGCTTGGCGAACCGGCGTTCGCGGACCACGTCCCAGCCCTCGGCGTAACGGCCCCGGTAGCGGGCGAGGTCCTCGTCCTTGGCTCCCAACGGTCCGTGCATCGCGTGGTGGGCGAAGTAGAGGAAGAACGGCTTGTCCGGGTCGTTGGCGCGCAGGGTGTCGATCATGCCGACCGCGCGGTCGGTCAGGTCGTCGGTGAGGAAGTAGCCCTCGGGCTGGTCGCCGATGTCGTACGGGCTGTTGTCCCACACGAGCCGGTGCGGGTGGTGCAGGTTGGTCAGGCCTTCGAGGCTGCCGAAGTAGCGGTCGAAGCCGCGTTGCAACGGCCACGAGGAGCGGTCGGCGGCGTCGTGGCTCGCCGCGTCCCGGGTGAGGTGCCACTTGCCGACGGCGAAGGTGGCGTAGCCGGCCGCCCGCAGCGACTCGGCCAGCGACGGGGCGTCGTCGGGCAGCTGGAAGGAGTGGGCCGGGTAGCCGGGGTCGGCGTTGGCGGGGAACGCGAAGCCGGCGCGGTGCGGGTTGAGCCCGGTCAGCAGGGCCGCGCGGGACGGCGAGCACAGCGGGGTGGTGTGGTAGTTGGTCAGGCGCAGGCCGCCGGCGGCCAGGGCGTCCAGGTGCGGTGTCCCGACCTCGCCGCCGTAGGGCCCGATGTCGGCGTAGCCCAGGTCGTCGACGAGGATCACGACGACGTTCGGCCCGGTGGCGCGGGGTTCGGCGGGCCACGCGGGGCGCGACTGGCCGAACGTGCGTCCGACCCGGCCCGCGAAGTCGCGGTAGCCGCGCGAGTGGGGTGGCAGTGTCACGAGGAGTGGGTCCTTTCAGGCGCGGGCGGCGTTGGCGGCCTGGGCCACGAGTTGGAAGCCGAGCACGAGCGCGGCGGTCACGGCCAGCGGGCCGAGGGCGAACGCGGGGTTGACGTCGAGGTGGCGCAGGGAGGTGGTGAGCACCCCGCCCAGCGACGGCTGCGGCGGGCTCACCCCGATCCCGAGCACGCTCATGGCCCCTTCGATGAACACCGCCACCGACATGGACAGGGCCAGCTGCACCACCACCGGGGCCAGCGAGTTGGGCAGCACGTGCACCCGCAGCACGTGCCGGCGCGACGCGCCCACCACCTCGGCGGCGGTCACGAACGCCGACTCCCGCACCCGCAGGACCGCCGCGCGCAGCAGCCGCCCGAAGATCGGCACCTCCACGGCCACCACGACGATGACGACCGACGCGGTGCCCGGCCCGATCACCGCGGCCAGCCCGATCGCGAGGATGAGCTGCGGGAAGGCCAGCAGGACGTCGAACAGGCGCTGCACGGCCACGTCCAGCACGCTGTTGAACGCCGCCAGCGCCCCCACGAGGCACCCGATCAGCGCCCCGGCGGGCACGGCGGTGAGGCTGATCAGCAGGTCGACGCGGATGCCGTGCAGCAGCCGCGACAGGATGTCCCGGTTGAGGTCGTCGGTGCCCAGCGGGTGGGCGAGCGACGGGCCGAGCAGGTTCGCGCCGGGGACCTGCTCGTACGGGTCCCAGGGCGTCAGCAGCGGTCCGACCAGCCCGGCGAGGACGACCACGCCGATCAGCACCGCGCCGGCCCGGCCCTTGCCCCGGCGCAACACGCCCGTCACCGCGCAGCCCCCAACCGGACGCGCGGGTCCAGGTAGGCGTGCACGACGTCGGTGGACAGCTGCACGAGCACGAACACCGTCACCGACAACATGAGCAGCACCTGCACCACGGGGTAGTCCCGGCGCGTGATGCCCTGCTCCACCAGCATGCCCAGCCCCGGCCACGAGAAGATCGACTCCACCAGCACCGCGCCGCCCAGCAGCGCACCGGTCTGCAGGCCCAGCGTCGTCACGGCCACCGGCAGCGCGCCGCGCAGGGCGTGGCGCACCACCAGCTCCCGCTCCCGCACGCCCGCGGCGCGGACCGTGGTCACGTAGTCCTGCCGCAGCTCCCCGCGCAACGTCTCGGCCAGGAACCCGGTCAGCACGCCGGCCACCGGCAGGCCCAGGCACACCGCGGGCATCACCAGGTACTGCGCGGTGAAGTCCAGCCGGGCGAACAACCCGCCCGGCGGCACACCCCCGGTCGGCAGCACCCGGAACGCCACGCCGAACACCAGGATCAGCAGCACACCGGTCACGAACGTCGGCAGCGCCACGGACGCGGTGTGGAACGCGGTCAGCGCCCGGTCCACCCACGGCCGGCGGGTCGCCGCCCACACCGGCCCCAGCAGCAGCGCGACCAGCACCGCGAACACCAGCGCGGCCAGCGTCAACGTGAGCGTGTTGCCCAACCCGTCGGCGACGAGCTCGGCGATGTCCCCGCCGATCAGGTACGACCGGCCGAGGTCGCCGCCGAGCAGCCCGCCCACCCACCGGAGGTACTGCGCCACCACGGGCTGGTCCAGCCCGAGGTCCGCGCGGATCGCCGCCACCGTCTCGGGCGGGGCGTCCGCGCCGGCGAGCACGGCCGCGGCGTCCCCGGGGATGGCCCGGATCACCAGGAAGATCAGCACCGACGCCAGGAACAGCACGACCACCGCCGACGGCGCCCGGCGCAGCAGGTAGCGGGTCACGTCAGGAACGCCTTGGCCAGGTCGAGCTCGCGCCGGCGGGTCCAGTCCACCGCCTGGAGGCCGTCGCGCACCACCCACTGCTCGTGCACCACACCGATCTCGGCCAGGAACGCGCCTTCCAGCAACTGCTCGGACAGCGCGGCGTAGGCGCCGGCGTCGGGGTTCTCGGTCTTCCAGGCGTTCTCCGCGGCGGCGGTGTAGGCGGGCGAGGAGTACCGGGAGGCGTTGCGGCGGGCGTTGAACGGGTACGCGCTGACCGTCAGCGTCGCGGGGGAGAGCTGCGCCCAGGAGTGGTTGGTGGTCCACAGGCCGGGGAACTGCGCGCCGATCAGCTGCTTGACGAACTGCGTCGAGTCCACCGGCTCCAGCTTCACGGTGATGCCCACCTCGGCCAGGTTGTTCTGCACGATCTGGGCGATGGCGGTGAAGACCTGGTCGTTGCCGACGTAGGCGAGCGGGATCTCCGGCAGCGGCGCGCCGTGCTCGGCGAGCAGGGCCTTGGCCTTGGCGACGTCGCGGCGGTAGCGGCCGTCCAGGCGCTGGTCGTAGGCGGGGCTGGTGCGCGGCCACGGCAGCGAGGTCGGGTAGCCCTTGTCCCGGAACACCTCCTTGATCACCCGTTCCTTGTCCAACGCGTACGCCACGGCCTGGCGCACCTTCGGGTCGTCCAGGCCCGGCGCGGTCACGTTCAGGCCGACGTAGGCCTGGAGCTCCGCGCCCTCCAACGCGATCGTGCGCAGCCCCGGCGTGGACCCGGCGGTCTCGGCGTCCCGGTAGCCGACGCCGCGGGCGAGGTGCACCTGGCCGGACTTGACGGCCGCGAGCAGCGACTGCGGGTCGGGGATGACCCGCACGTGCACGCCGTCCAGGTGGGGCTTGCCCGCCCAGTACTCGTCGTTGCGGCGGAAGGTCAGCTCGGTGTTGGGCTTCCACTCCTGGAACGCGAACGCGCCCGTGCCGACGAACCGCTTGCCGGTGGCGATCTCGCCCGCGGTCCGCGAGTCGATGATCGGCACGGTCTGCAACAGGTCGAACAGGTTGCTCACCGGGTGCTCCAGGCGCAGCACCACCCGGTCGGGCGCGGGCGTCTCGACCGCCGTGACCACCTTGGCGGTGCCGGCGAGCTGCCCGTTCCACTTCGGGTCGGCGTAGGACTGCAGGGAGAACTTGACGTCCTCGGCGGTGAACGGGTGACCGGAGTGGAACTTCACGTCCTGGCGCAGCTTCAGCGTCAACGACCGGCCGCCGTCGCCCGCCTGCCACTCGGTGGCCAGCGCGGGCCGGGGGTCCAGCGAGCCGCGTTCGTAGCGCACCAGCGGGTCGTAGACCAGGCCGACCAGGGTGGTGATGGCCGCGTTGCTGTTGGTGAACACGTTGGCGGGCACCAGGTCCAGGTTGACGCCGACCTCCGCGACACCGCCCTCCTTCGGCTGGGCGGAGGCGCCGCCGGCGGACTGGGCGTCGACGGCCGACTCGCACGCCGTGGTGGCGAGCAGCAGCGTCGCCAGCGCGAGTCCGGTCAGGGTTGTTCTCATCGGGTGGGTGCCTTTCTGGCCTGGTCGAGGAAGTCGAGGGGGCGGTCGAAGAGCCGGTTGAGCAGGCCCGTGCACGCGGCCGTGGCCTGCAGGGAGGAGCCCAGGCGGGTCACCGACACGATGTCGGTGCCCGGCAGGGTGGTGGTGGCGGCGAAGGCCCGCAGCAGGTCGGGCAGGCGTTCGGCGGGGTCGGTGATGGCCTGGCCGCCGAGCACCACGCGGTCGGGGTTGACCGCGTCGCGCAGCAGCCCGACGGCCCGGCCCAGCGCGGTCGCCCGGTCGGTGAGCAGCCGCACGGCGGTCGCGTCGCCCGCGGTGGCGGCGGCCCGCACCAGCCGGATGTCCGCCTCGGGCGCCACGCCCGCGCGCACGGCGGCCTCGGCGACGGTCCGGTCGGCGACGGTGGCCTCCAGGCAGCCCGTCGCGCCGCACGGGCAGCGGGTGGTGCCGCCGATCGGCAGGTGGGCGATGCTGCCGCCGCCGCCCGGTCCGCGGTGCAGCCGGCCGTCCACGGCCAGCGCGACGCCGACGACCTCGCGGGCGTAGAAGTACAGCATGCTGGGGGCGCGCGGACCCCAGCCGAACAGCAGCTCGGCGTTGGCCATCGCGGCCACGTGGCCGTCCAGGTGCACCGGCAGGCCGGTGGCGCGGTGCAGCAGGTCCGCGGCCGGGACGCGGTGCCAGCCCAGGCGATCGTGGTCGAGCAGGCCGCGGTGGGCGTCCACCAGGCCGCCGCTGGCCAGCCCGACGCCGAGCACGGTGCGGCGCGGCCACTTGCGCAGGAACGCGCGCACCTTGCCCGCGACGTGGGCCAGGGCGTCCTCGGCGCCGCCGCTCGGCGTCGGGATGGTGTCCGCGCCCAGCAGCGCGCCGGTCAGGTCGGCCAGGCCGTAGGTGGTGGTGCTGACGCCGATGTGCACGCCGCACGCGGCGAAGACCGTGTCGTCCAACGAGATCGGCGTCCGCGGCCGGCCGATCGCGCCGCTGGGCACCAGGCCCGGGGCCTCGCGCAGCAGGCCGAGGTCGATCAGCGCCGCCACCTGCCGGCTCACCGTGGGCAGGCTCAGGCCGGTGTGCTCGCCGATGGCGGCGCGCGACAGCGGCCCCTCGCGCCGGATCACGGCGAGGACCGCGGCGGCGTTGGCGGCGCGCACACCGGTGCGGGTGGACTGGGTCACGGGAGGGCCTTTCGCGGGCATGGCGGGAGGACCCGCTTTTGTGCGAGCGGGCAAGGAAGTCCGGGGAGGGGTGGCGGCACGGGTCAACAGCGCTGGGACACAGCCGAAGACTCCGTGTGTCCACTTCGGAAGTCAACGACGTCCGGGATGTGGAATGCGCGCCCCGACTTACTTTCAGTGCTTCACGGAACCTTGTTGCGCCGCGCGGGCCGTTCGTAGCGTCGGACCCGCCCCGGCCGCGACGCCCCGCGCCGGCACTCGTCCAACCCGAAGGGAATCCTTCACATGACTGCGTCCGCAGAACGCGTGGCCACCGACGTGTCGGTGGTGCGGCTGGGATCGGCGATCGGCGCCCGTGTCGACGGCGTCGCGCTGGGCGGCGACCTCGACGCCGACACCGTGGCCGCCGTCCGCGCCGCCCTGCTCCGGCACAAGGTGATCTTCTTCCGCGACCAGCACCACCTCGACGACGCGGGCCAGCTCGCGTTCGGCGAACTGCTCGGCACCCCAACCCTCGCGCACCCCACGGTCCGCGGCCGGGACAACGTCAACGTGCTGCCGATCGACTCCGACTACGGCAAGGCGAACAGCTGGCACACCGACGTCACGTTCGTCGACCGCGTCCCCTCGATCAGCGTCCTGCGCGCGGTCCACCTGCCGCCCTACGGCGGCGACACGACGTGGGCCAACACCGTGACGGCGTACGAGACGCTGCCGCCGTCGCTGAAGGCGTTGGTGGACAACCTGTGGGCCGTGCACACCAACGCCTACGACTACGCGGCGAACATCGACGAGCTGCGCATCGGCGGCGTGGACGTCAAGACCGAGGAGTACCGGCGGGAATTCCAGTCCGACCTGTACGAGACCGAGCACCCGGTGGTGCGCGTGCACCCGGAGACCGGCGAGCGCGCCCTGCTGCTGGGCCACTTCGTCAAGCGCCTGGTGGGGTTGACCTCGACCGAGTCGCAGGCGTTGTTCCAGCTGCTCCAGGCGCGGGTCACCCGGCTGGAGAACACCGTGCGCTGGCACTGGCGGGACGGCGACGTGGCGATCTGGGACAACCGGGCCACCCAGCACTACGCGGTCGCCGACTACGACGACCAGGCCCGCCGCCTGCACCGCATCACGCTGGCCGGCGACGTGCCGGTGGGCGTGGACGGCTCGCCCAGCGTCGTGCGCGTGGGCGACGCCTCGCACTACTCGCCGCTGTAGGCCGTCCCCGCCCGCCGGCGTGTGGTCACCAGGGTGTGCGGGCGACGAAGGCCGGGCGCAGGTCGGCCGGGACGGGGTCGTAGTAGCGGTGGAACACCGGGGTGGCCGAGCCGGACATCGGCGGGACCGTCCAGGTCCAGTCCGTGGGCACGGCCCGGCCTTCGCGGTGTTCGCGGTCCAGGTGCGCCAGGAAGCGGCGGGTCTCGGTGTGGTGGTCGCCCATGGTGACGCCGGCGGCCCTGAAGGAGTGCAGGACGGCCTGGTTCAGCTCGACCAGCGCCCGGTCGCGCCACAGCGTGTCCTCACGGCCGGTGTCCAGGCCGAGCCGTTCGGCGATGGTGGGCAGCAGGTCGTAGCGGTGGGTGTCGCCGAGGTTGCGCGCTCCGACCTCGGTGACCACGTACCAGCCGTTCTGCGGTGCGCTGGGGTAGCAGATCCCGCCGATCTCCAATGCCAGGTCCGACACCGCGGCCACGGTGTACCAGCGCAGGTCGAGCGCGGTGAACCAGTCGTGCACCGGGTGGGTGATCGGCACCTCGACCACCGCGTCGCGCGGGTGCGGGAACCAGCGCGCGGGTTCGCCGGGATGTCGTTGCACCATCAGGGGAAGCAGCGTGAACCGGCCGATCGGGGCGCGCCACCCCGCGCGGCGGGCGTGCTCGGTCAACTCGGCGTTGCGCGGGTCGCCCACCCAGGAGCCGTCGCCGGCGCGGGCACCGGCGTAGCGGAGGAGCTGGTCGGACACGATGCGCGGGCCGGGGCGTCCGGGCCGGTCCGGGGCGAACACGGACACGATCGGCCGGATCCGGCCCCCGTTGTGCCCTTGGCGCAGGTGGGCGAAGCACTCGGCGGCGACCTGACCGGGCTCGTCCACGTGCCGCAGGTCGCGCACGATCAGGCTCTGCCAGTACAGCCGGCCCAGGCAGCGCGGTGCGTTGCGCCACGCGGCCTTCGTGCCGAACACCAACTCCTCGGGCGTGTGCGTGTAGGTCCCGGTCGCGGCGATCTCGTCCAGCACCTGCCGGACGCGCCGCCGCGGTGCTTCACCGGGCAGGCACTCGCGGAAGTACTGCCGCACGAACGCCTCCGCCGCACCCGGGTCGGCCACCCCGTCGGCCACCGCCTGCACCGGCTCCGCCCCCGGCGCCAACGACCCGACCGGCCAGAGTTCGGGCCCGGCGGGACACCGGACCCGGGTGTTCAGCACACCTGGATCCCGCTGCCCGGCGACCACCCACACCTCCACAACACCGACCTGGCCCTGTGAGGATCTTCAGGGCCCCGACGCCGGTGGTCCACCCGGGTCACACCATCGTGGGTAGGCACACGGCCTGGTCCGGTGATCGGGCCGGCGACATCACCGGCCCGATCACCGGCCAGGGCCGGCCCCACCTCGCCGCGGCGACCCGCGGCTGATCGTCACCCCTGGTCGGTCTCGACCGTCGTCGCGGGCTGACCACCGAGCCGGCGGCGGTCCTCGATCTTGATCCCGCACTTGCCGACCAGCGCGACACCGGCACCGACGGTCGTGGCCACCGGAGCGGCCAGCGCCGCGACCAACCCGAGAGCCACCGGCACCTCCAGCACCACGTCCTGCTTGCGGTCACGCACGACGACGCGACGGTTGATGCTCTCGCTCACCAGCCCGCGAACGGCGTCGACCACCGAGTCGACGGCGGCGCGGGCGGACTCGGACTTGGACTCGCTCATGACTCTCCTCGAACTGCGGATCCCCTTGACGACTCCAGACTGCCCGCAGCCGCGCACCCTGCCATCAGGGTTCCCCCTGACCTTCGCCTGATTCAGCCCTCGGGACACCACCCAGTGGTCGATCTCCGGTCGCAGGCGGGTCCGACCGTTCGCGTGCGTCATTTCCCCAGATCCACGACCGCGGTGGACCCGTTGAGCGCGAGCCCGGGGTGCGGGTCGCTTCCCGGCCGTCGGCCGACGGCGACGCGCCGGCATGACCGACGCGGAGCCGGTCCGGGTGTCGGCCCGGACCGGCTCGCGCGATGAGGGCGTGCGGGTTATCCGCTGACCGAGGCCGAGAAGTTGTTGACCGCCAGACCCACGCCGCCGTTCCACGGCTCGAACCCGGCCTGGATGCTGGTCAGGTACCACGAGGTGGTGATGGCGCCGCGGTTGCGGACGTCGTTGACGAAGTCGAGCACGTTGAACGACCACGACGTGATCGGTGACGGCGCGACGTAGGAGATCACGTTGTTGGCGCCGTTGCTGCCGCGCCAGACCTGCCAGTTGCGGCCACCGATGGTGGTGTTGCCGACGGCGCTGCCGATCGGCTGGATCGAACCCTGGCGGTTGAACCAGATCATGATCTCCATCTGGTTGACGCCGTTGGTCTTCGGCGTCGGGTCGAGCCAGATGTCGTAGGAGGCGTTGTAGGTGCCGCCCACGTAGGTGTAGTTGATCGAGGACGACGCGCTGCGGATCCGGCTGACCTGCATCGGCAGGGTGGAGCCGGGCGAGCAGTTGGAGTAGTGGCAGCCGAGGTACACCGACGGGTACGACAGCGGTGCGCCGTTGGTCGGCGCGGAGCCCTGCTGCTGGGTGATGCGGAAACCGGTCGACGTGACGTTGATGCACTGGGTCGCCGAGGTGCCCCACCGGTTGTTCTGGACCACGTAACGGCCCTGGATGGTGGTCGACCCGTACTGCTCGCAGATGGTCGTGTCGGCCTGGGCCGAAGGCCCGGCTGCGACGATCGCGCCGGCGGCCATGAGCCCGGCCAGCACGAGACCGCGGACGGTGCTTCGCATGGAACTCCTCTCGGAAAGTCCACGACGGCGGGGAGCAAATCTCCGGGAGCGCTCCCACACTACCTATGGTCGGCCGTTCGGGCACCTGGGGCACTACGCTCTCGGCGAGCCGGACCTCCGTGCAGCGGCCGGCCGATCGCCTGACGCCGTTCGGGATGTGGCCGATCGTGTGGATCGACCATCCGTTCGTGGTCTCAACGACCCGTCGGTTTGCAAAGGGTGACTGCGGGTAATCCCCGTTCCCGACCGGCCATGATCAAAGGTGTGAGTGAGGCAGGCGATGGCGTCGTTTTCCCCCGTGCTGTGGTCTGCGGATCCCGGTGTGCCGACCGTCGGCGTGGAAGAGGAGTTCCTGCTGGCGGACCTGTCCACCGGGCACCTGCTCCCGATCAGCGCCCACGTCGTGGAGGTCGCCGGCGAGCTCGGCGGTGCGCTGGAGTTGGAGCTGACCAGAGCGCAGGTGGAGATCAACACGCCGGTGTGTCGGAGCATGGCGGAGGTGCGCGAGCAGCTGACGTTCCTGCGCTCCACCGCCGCCGAGGCGGCGTCCCGGTGTGGCGGCAACCTGCTCGCCGTCGGCACCGCCCTGGCCGACGACGCGCCGGGACCGCCGATCACCGACGACCCGCGGTACCACCGGATCAACAACGCGTACGGGCAGCTCGCGCCGGAGAACGTCGTGTGCGGGTGCCACGTCCACGTCGAGGTGCCGGACCGGGAGACCGCGGTCCAGGTCTGCAACCACGTCCGGCCGTGGCTTCCCGTGCTGCTGGCGCTCAGCGCGAACTCGCCGATCAACCACGGCGTGGACACCGACTACGCCAGTTGGCGGTCGGTGATCGTCGGCCGCTGGCCGTGCGCCGGCGCCCCGCCGTACTTCGAGTCGCTCGCGCACTACGAGTCCGCCGTGGACATGGCCGTCGGCTCCGGCAGCGTGCTCGACGAGAAGATGGTCTACTGGGACGTCCGACCTTCTTCGCACCTGCCCACCGTGGAGGTCCGGGTGAGCGACGTGCAGTCTACTGTGGATGAAGCAGTGCTGTTCGCCACCTTGGTGCGGGCGCTGGTCATGACGTCGTTGCAGTCCATTCAGGACGGTGTCGAAGCGCCTCGTGTGAGCGATGACGCGCTGCGCATGGCGTACTGGCGTGCCGCACGTGACGGACTGGACGGCGTGGGCGTCGACCTGGACACCATCCGGCCCGTTCCGGCCGTCGATCTGCTGCACCGCCTGCTGCGCCACGTCGAACCCGCGCTGACCACGACGGGCGACCTGCAGGCCGTGAAGACCCTCGTGGACGAGGTGATCACCAACGGCAACGGTGCGAGCCGGCAGCGACGAGTCTTCCGCCGCGACCACGCCGTGACCGACGTCGTGGCCCTGGTCGCCCAGCACACCGACCACGACCGCTCACCGGACAACGCCACCTGACCACGTCGGGGCGTGCACTGATTCGGCCCAGGTTCGCACGTGCGTGAGCGCGGGCCGGAGCATGAGCCGCAGGACGCTGCGGAGTCGCTCGGCGTGATCGAACAGGAACCAACTTCCGGCTGCCCGGTTCCCCATGACGTCGTTGTCGGCGTAAAGACCGACAATGGCGTCTCTGCCGAGAGTCCGCACGAGGTCGTGGGGGCCGACCTGGATGTGGAACTCGTCCGGCACGTGACGGGACTTGTCCTTGCGTGTCACGTCCTGGACGTCGAGGAGGAAGCCCCAGCCGAGTTCCGGGTCCCAGCCGAACTTGTCGAGCATGAACGTGCACTGCACGCCGTTGGGCAGGCGGTACACGCCTTTGCTTCCGGTAAACCCGTTGTCGTGGATGATCGACTCGAATTCGAGGAGAACGGCGTCGAAGTCCGCTCGTCGCATGCCACCAGTGTATCGCGACTTGACCCCCACCCTTTACGGGTCATTTCCGTCGAGTCGTTGACCGTGCGGATCGTTCGAAGCGGTGCGACCGCGCCATCGCCTCCGACGGCAACGCGAGGTGGCCGAGGCCTCGCCGGACCACGAGGTGCGCACAACGTCGGCTGCCGCAGCTCGGCCGCGACGGTGGTCTTGCCGTAGCCGGCCGCCGTTGCCGTGCAGCACCACGACCTGCCCACCTTGCCTCACTACGGTGGCGAGTTCGCCCAGCAGCTCGTCGCGCCCGCGGACCGTATTGGGTGACGTCCTCGGGGACTGCCAGCGAGGCCGGGGCCGCGGGCTGCCCTGTCGCTGCCCAGGTAGAGGTCGCGGCCTGCCTGTTGAGCATCGCCCGGTCGCGAGCTACGCCGAACTGGCCCAAGTCGGTCATCCGCCGAAGGCTACTGCGCACTGGGGCACGAGGTGCCACGATCCGGGCGGCCACGAGGTGAGGGGGCACGGTGGCGAGCATCGGGAACGTCGTCGCGGCCCTGAAGGCCGCCATCGAGCAGTTGCCGTTCGCGGCGCTGGCGGAGGCCCTCGACCTGGCGGAGGACGCCAAGGCTCTGATCGGGCAGGCTGCCGCCGGCAGCGGCCAGGACGAGTTCGCGCAGTCCACCACGACGGCCATCAACCGGTTGGAGGGGCACAGCGGCACCCGAACCGGGACGCCACAGGCGAATCGGCCCGGCAACGACCCAACGGGCGCGCGGCCATCGGGCGGCGAACCACCGGTTCGGGTGAAGCGGCTGCTGGGCGCCTTGCCCCAGCGCGACGAGCGCAACCAGAAGACCCAAGGTTTCTGGGTGGACGAGCGAGGCCACGAGCGCGGCCCGTTGACCAGCGGCCAGGACCACCTCAGCAAAGAGGCCACCGCGGAACTGCGGCGGCTGGGCATCGCCCCACCTCGCGGCAGCCTGATGACGGCCGACCACGTGGAGGTCAAGGTGGCGGTCCAGGTCCGTGCCCTGCCCGACCAGGCGGTGACGTTGGTGGTCAACAACGACCCGTGCGCCCGCGGCCCGTTCAGCTGTGACCGGCTGTTGCCGCGCATCCTCCGCCCCGGCAAGACCGTTACCGTGTACTGGCCGGGTGGCGTGAAGACCTACCGAGGAGGAACGACCTAGCCGTGGGCTTTCACCTGGAAGTCGCCTACCACAACGACCAGACCGTGACCGAACTACGGTCCGAAGAAGACGTTGACCGCTTCCTCCACGAGTTGGCGCACGCCGGCCCCGACCACACGGCCGCCACCGTCTACGCCATCGATCCGGACAGCGTCAGCGACTTCCCCGACCACGAGCTGACGGTGGGCCTGAACGCCGCGAACAACGTCGGCGCCATCCGCTACAGCGGAGAAGAAGGCACCTGGTACAGCCAGGGACCGACCAGCAACCCGCAGGGCGTGCGCTTCGCCTACTTCGGCAACGCCCACGACTTCCCGCCCAACGCCGAGGTGCCGGTGACCGAAGTCCGGGCCGCCGTCATCGACCTGCTCGCCAACGGCGGTTCGCGTCCGGCTGTCGTCACCTGGCAAGAAGCCATCGAGGCGTGAACGAGTCCGGCGGCGGGGCGGAACTCCCGGCGGCCCGCTGTTCGATCGAGCCACTTCTCGTCGCTCCAGGCCGTCCCCGCCCGCCGGCGTGTAATCACGAGGGTGTGCGGGCGACGAAGGCCGGGCGCAGGTCGCTGGCACGGGGGCGTAGTAGCGGTGGAACACCGGGGTGGCCGAGCCGGACATCGGCGGGACCGTCCAGGTCCAGTCCGTGGGCACGGCTCGGCCTTCGCGGTGTTCGCGGTCCAGGTGCGTCAGGAAGCGGCGGGTCTCGGTGTGGTGGTCGCCGATAGCGACGCCGGCTGCCCGGAAGGGGCCACCCCGGCGGAGTGGCCCCCGTCCCCCCCTTGGTGTGTGGCCTGTGGTCAGCCGGTGTAGCGGACGTCGGCCGTGGAGGCGTAGGCGATGCCGCCCGTGCTCAGGTACACCAGCCACCAGCCGTTGCTGGTCGGCACGCACGGCGCGGGCCCGGTCATGCGGTCGCCCTTGTACTTGGTGCGCACGATCGAGTACTGCGTGCCGGGGCCGCTGCGGATGTAGGTCTTCGTCGCGATGACCACGTAGTTGCACGCGGCCGTTACGGTGACGTCGCCGGCGGCGGTGTCCACTCGGGGCGCGGCCTGCGCGGCGGCCGTGCCCACCCCCAGCACCGTGAACACCGCCGCCAGCAACACCCCCAGCCGAACCAGGGCGGCCTTCGTGTGCTTGCCCATCTTCGCGTCCTCCTCCCGGCCACCGGGCGGTCCGGCGCCGTGCCCACACCCTGTCGCCGCGGCGCGCCGCCGGGCAGGGAGGGTTCGGGGGAGGCCAGGCGCGCGAAAGCTCCCCGACGGCCGGTCTGGACGGTTGACAAGGCATCGCGGTGTGCCGAGGCTGGGGCGTCGCGACAGGGGGAGGTCCGCGGTGTCCGGGGAGAACGCGCTGCTGCGCGCCGCTCGGGAGGCGACGAGGTCGGGGCAGCACGCGGGGGAGTGCCTGTCCCGGCAGGAACTCGCGGAGTTGGTCAACGCCCGCCTCTGGGCGCACCACGGCCGGCGGGTGGAGCTGGACGCCCACTACGTCGCCAAGCTCGAACGCGGTGTGATCCGTTGGCCCAACGCCCGCTACCGCGAGGCGTTCCGCGCGGTCCTGGGTGTCGAGACGGACGCCGAGCTGGGCTTCGCCAACCCCCGCCGCTCCGCCGCCCCGGTCCGCCCGCCGGCCCCGACCCCGCCGACGCCGGCCCCGACCCCGCCGACCCCGCCGACCCCGCCGGCGTTGCGGCAGCTCCCGCCCGCGCCGGGCCGGTTCACCGGCCGGACCGCCGAACTCGCGGCGCTCACCGCGGTCGTGGACGGCCGGGGCGTCCCGGTGCTGACCGGCGCGGGCGGCATCGGCAAGACCTCCCTCGCGCTGCACTGGGCGCACCGCGACGCTGATCGCTTCCCCGACGGCCGGCTGTTCGCGGACCTGCGCGGGTTCGGCCCCGCCGGCCCGCCGGCCGACCCCTCGACCGTGCTGCGCGGGTTCCTGCGGGCACTGGGCGTCCCGGCGGACGACGTGCCCGGCGACCTCGCCGCGCAGGAGGGTCTGTACCGCAGCCTGCTCGGCGAGCGGCGGGTGCTGGTCGTGCTCGACAACGCCGCGAGCACCGCCCAGGTCGCGCCGCTGCTGCCCGGCGACGGCCCGTGCGCCGCCCTGGTGACCAGCCGCCGCGTGCTGACCGGGCTGGTCACCGGGTGGGGAGGGCACCACCTCGCCCTCGGCCCCCTGGACGACGAGCAGGGCCGCGCGCTGCTGGTCCGCTACCTGGGCGCGGACCGGGTGGGGGCCGAACCGGCCGCGGCGGCCGAGCTGATCACGCTGTGCGGCGGGTTCCCGCTGGCGCTGGCCGTTTTCGCCGCCCGAGCCCTGGCCAACCCGCGCGTGCCGCTGGCCGCGTTCGCGGCGGAGTTGCGCGACCTCGGCCTGGACGCGCTGGAGGACCACGACGCGGCCGTGAGCCTGCCCGCCGTGCTGTCCTGGTCGTGCCGGGCGCTGACGGCCGAGGAGCGGGAGGTGTTCGCGCTGCTGGGCGTCGCGCCGGGCGCGGACATCAGCGTGACCGCCGTCGCCAACCTGGCCGCCTTGCCGCCGGCCCGCGCCCGGACCGCGTTGCGCGGCTTGGTGGAGGCGTCCCTGGTGACGCGCGACGCCCGCGACCGGTACGGCCTGCACGACCTCGTGCGCCAGTACGCCGCGACGCTCCGGCCCGACAGCCCGCCCGAGGTGGCCCTGCGGCGTCTGGTGGACTTCCGGCTCGCCACGGCCCTGGCCGCCGACCGGCTGCTGGCCCCGCACCGCCCGTCACCGGCGGCGTCGGCCCCCACCCCGCCGCACCCGGAACCGCTGGTCGACGCACCGGCCGCGCTGGCGTGGTTCGACGCGGAGCACCCGACCCTGCCGGCCACCCAGCGCGCGGCCCTGGAGCACGGGTGGCACGACGCGGTGTGGCGCATGGCGTGGTCGCTGAACACCTACGCCTACCGGCGCGGCCACGTCCCGCTGCGGGTCGCCGCGTGGGAGGCGGCGCTGGCCGCGGCCGACCACCTGCCCGACGACGCGCGCGCCTGCGTCCACCGCTACCTGGGCAACGCCCGCGTCGCCGCACACCGCGTGGACGACGGCGTGCGGCACCTGGACCACGCCCTGCGCCTCGCCGAGCGCCTGGGCGACGACGTCGCCGTGGCCATGACCCACCACGACCTCGCGGGCGCGTGGGAAGAACGCGGTGACGACCGGCGGGCGCTGACCCACGCCACCCGGGCGCTGGCGCTGTTCCGCGCGCTGGGCGACCCGGTGTGGGAGGCCTTCGCGCTCAACGACGCCGGCTGGTACGCCGCCCGCGTCGGCGACCACGCCGAAGCCCGAAGGCATTGCGCCAAGGCGCTGGAGCTGCACCGCCGCCACGGCAACCAGGTCGGCCAGGCCGCGGCGCTGGACAGCCTGGGCTTCAGCCACCACCACGACGGCGACCACGAGCAGGCCGTGACGCACTATCGGGCGGCGTTGGAGCTGTACCGCGCGCTCGACCACCCCTTCCAGGTCGCCCGCACACTGGACAAGCTGGGCGAGGCCCACGCGGCACTGGGCGAGCACGACCGCGCGCGGGACGCGTGGCGCGAAGCGGTCGAGCTGTGCCAAGCGCACCAGCGCACCCTCGACGCGCAAAAGCTGCGAACCCGTCTCGACCGCCTTTCACCGGTCCCTCTGTGATCACTTGACGGCATGGTCTGGGGCGGGGCCGCGCCGTGCCGATGGACCCGGAACCGGGCAGGAGCCCACCGACACCACCCAGCCCAACCGCTCCGGCACCGGCGACCGGCCCGGCAACAACGGCTCCAACACCGCCCACGCCGCACCCGCCCCCGCCCATGACCAGAACCCCGCCGGACCACGCCGAGCGTCGCGAGGTAGAGGCGCGGCGCTCGATAGGCCTTCGTCACCCTCCGGATGCATTGCGCGGGCTATCGGGCACTGCTTAGCTCCTGGAACCGGGAAACACGACCATGCCGGAGCCAACACTTGGACGAACCGGACGACTCTGGCCTGTCCGAATGCGTTGCGGCCTTCGCCGCCCGCGACTACCTCACCTGCTACCACGCCGCGCTCCGCAACCTGCCGGTGCACGGACCGACCCGGGGCTTCGTCTTCTCCCAGCTCGTCGCAATCTGCGTGCAACGCCTCGGGCAATCGGGCGACTTGCCGGCGCTGCCGCGCCTGATGCTGGAGGCCGCCGCCGATGACTGGGAGGAGGCACTCGTCCGGCTGACTTTCGGACAGGACACCCTGGACTCGGTCTGGCCGTCCGCGACCGACGAGGTGCGGCGTTGCCAGGCGCTGTTCTACGCCGGGGCCAGGCTGCTCACGACCGGGCGGCGGGCCGAGGCGCGACGCTTCCTGCGCGGAGCGGTCGAGCGGGACGTCGACTGCGTGGAGAAGAGCCTCGCCGAGGCCGACCTGGCGGACCGGCCGGCCGATGACAACACGGCCGAGCAGGTGTTCGACGTCTACCACCGGCGCGCGCAGGACATGGGGCGGCGCGGCGAGCCCGACGAAGCCATCCGGATCGCCGAGGAAGCCTGCGATTTCGCCCGCCGCACCTGGGGGCAGGACGACGCGCACTTCGCCCACGGGCTGCACACCCTGGTGATCGCGCTCGCCGGCGCCGGTCGCGTCCAGGAGGCGCTGCGGCTCGCGCCACTCGCCGTCCGCCTCGCCCGCGAGCACTTCGCCGACCAGGCTGATCTCGCGAACGTGTTGAACACCGTCGCCTACCTGCACAAGGCCACTGGCGATCTCGACGAGGCGAAGGTGCTCTACCTGTCCGCGGCCGAGTTGTCGAGCGGGTCGGCGGAGAGCCGGGGCGAAGCCGCCGTCACGCTGAACAACCTCGCCCAGATGGAGGCCGAGCGCGGCGATCTCGACCAGGCCGAGCCGCTGTTGCGCCGCGTCCTGGACCTGGTCGACCCCGCCGACGACAGCCACGGGCTCTACGCCACGGCGCTGGGCAACTTGGCGGTCGTGCACGAGCGGAGAGGTGATCTCGACGGCGCCGAGCGGCTTCACCGCGAAGCTCTCGATCACCGGCGGGCGCTGTACGGCGACGATCACCCGAACTACGCGACCGCCCTGAACAACCTCGGGCAGCTTTACAAGGAACAGGGCCGCTTCGCCGATGCCGAGCCGCTGCTGCGCCGCGCCGCCGACATCAATGAGCGCAAGCTGGGCACTCGCCACCCCCACACGTTGATCACGTTGAGCGCACTTCTGGAGGTCTACCGGGCGACCGGCCAGCAGGAGGCCGCGGACCGCCTGGTCGCCCGGGCACGACCGGAGAACCACCCGGCGCAGGAGCACGGCCCGCACCGGCTGCACCCGATTCCCGCTTTGGCGCCGGTGTTCCAGATCTTCGCTTCGGAGCTGCCGGCGGAGGCCGACGACCCGACGGCCGTAGGCGGGGGCGTCGACTGGCGGTCGCCTTCCTACCAGCGGCAGCTGGCCCGCCTCGCCGACCGCTTCGCCGAGGGCTCGTACGGCGAGTCGCTCCGGTTGGCCATCCTGCTCAACGCGCAGGAACCCACGCACGAGGCGCTTCAGATCTTCCTAATGTGCAGTGCGGGCACCACAGGCGGTGCACTGGAGTTCCAGGAGGTGCTCCTGGGGCTGATCGCCGACCCGTGGCAGACGGCGCTCGTCGCGCTGACGCTCGGCCGCGCACAGCGGGCCGAAGTCGAGCAGCTCGCCGACGATGACGAGAAAACCTGCCAACTGCTCTACTACGCGGCGGAGCGGAGCTTCGCCGAAGGACGCCGGGACGAGGCGCTGGCCGACTTGAGCGTCTGTGCGTCCTCCGGCGTGGTCTGTTTCGAGGCGTGGATGGCCGCACGGATCCTGCGGGCCGCCCCGCGCGCGTCCGACCGGGACCTGGCGGCCGAAGTGGCCGGGCTGAACGCGAAGGTGAACGGCCTGCTCGACCACGGGGACTTCACCGGCGCCGTCAGCGTGGCGGAGCGGAGTTGGCGGCTGGCGGCCGGTCTGGAGGAGAACTCCCCCGAGCGCACGCACAGCCGCTACAACCTCGGCCAGGCGGCCTATCGAACAGGCGACCTGGCCCGGGCGGAACACCTCCTGCGTGAGCTGGTGACCGTCGCGAAAGGACACGAACACCGCAACCGGGCCGTGGTCGCCGCGGCGCTGAACGTCCTCGGCAACATCCACGCCGATCTCGCGCGGTTCGAGCTGGCCGAGCCCGCGCTGCTCGACGCGCTCGAACAGCTCCGGCTCGCGGGCCGTGCCGGTGATGCGGACTACATCCAGGTACAGGGCAACCTCGCCGCGGTGTACCGCGAGATGGGCGACGTCCACCGAGCGATCGCGCTCAGCACCGAGGCGTTGCGGTCCATGGATGAGTCGGTCGGGTCGGCGCATCCCGTCTACGCGCGGATCCTCACCAACGCCGGCAACATGTTCCGGGAGATCGGCGAGTTGGAGCGAGCCGAGGGCTTCCTGGAGGCGGCTCGGCGGATCCTCCGGGAGGTGCGGCCCGCCGGCCACCCGGACCTGGCCGCCGCGAGCGAGGCGTTGGCCGCGCTGTACCTGGACCAGCGGCGGTTCGCCGACGCGGAAGCCGCGTTGCGGTCCGCGCTGGAGATCCGCCGCGACGCCGGACTGACCGAGAGCATCGCCTACGCGGCCGCCATCGGCTCGCTCGCCGGCGTGCACCTGAGTGGCGGGCGGCTCGACGAGGCGCGGAGCATGTTGGTGGAGACCCGCGCGATCCTCGACCGACTGGTCGGGCCCCTGCACCCGTTCAGCGCCACGACGCTGATCAACCTCGGCCAGGTCCACGCGGTGGAGGGTGACCTGCGCGGAGCGTTCGACTTGACCGTCGAGGCCGAGGAAGCTCATTCGCGGCTGCTCTTCGACTCGTTCGCGACCGCCTCGGAGCGGCTCCAGGTCAACCAGCTCGGTCGCCTGTCGCTGCCGTTGTCCAACCTGCTGAGCCTGGTGGCCGCCCTCGGCGCCCCCGATGACGAGGTCGCCCAGGCGTTCGACCTGGTGTTGCGCCGCAAAGGGCTCGTGGGTGAGGCGCAAGCGGTGCTGCGTGACGGGATCCGCCGGGTACGCGATCCCCACCTGGAGCCGAAGACCGCGCACGTGCGCTCCTTGCGGGAGAAGATCGCCCGCAAGACGCTGAGCGGCCCGGGGCCGGAAGGGCGGGAAGCGCACCAGGCCATGCTCGCCGCGTGGATCGAGGAGAAGGAACGCCTGGAGGCCGAGCTGTCGCGGACCGTTCCCGGGACGAACCTGGAACAACGCCTGCGGCAGCTGAACGGGCCGTCGCTGCGGTCCCTGCTGCCGCCGGGCTCGGCGCTGGTCGAGATCGTGTGCTTCGGGCTGTCCTCGTTCACGAAACCGGCGGCAGGTCCGGTCCCGCCCACGGCGGAGCGGTGGTACTGGGCCTTCGTCCTGCGGCCGGACGCGGGTCTCCGGCTGGTCGACCTCGGCGCGGCCGAGGAGATCGACCGGCTGGTGGCAAGCTACCGGGACGAGGTCACCGGGCCGGGTGTCGCCCGTGAGATCGCGCCGCTCGAACCGGCCGTGGACACCGGGGAACTCGACGCGGGCACAGCCCTGCGGGCCGCGGTGTTCGACCCGCTCGCCGCGGCGCTGGGCGATGCCCGCCGCCTGTTCCTGTGCCCGGACGCCGACTTGTCCCGCCTGCCCTGGGAGGTGCTGCCCGTCTCGCCCGACCGCCGCCTCATCGACGACTACGAGATCAGCTACCTCGGATCGGGCCGCGACCTGCTGCGTGTCTCGACCCCGCCCGCGGTGCGGCGCA
The DNA here is from genome assembly GCF_040647305.1 of Saccharothrix sp. NPDC042600. Classification (NCBI taxonomy): domain Bacteria; kingdom Bacillati; phylum Actinomycetota; class Actinomycetes; order Pseudonocardiales; family Pseudonocardiaceae; genus Saccharothrix; species Saccharothrix sp. NPDC042600. Next base: position 35,315 of record NZ_JBEZBW010000026.1, read on the forward strand.
CGGCGCCGGTGGTCGTCGCGGATCCGGACTTCGACCTGTCGGCACCCGGCACGGCCGGCCATCCGGGTGACCGGACTTCTTCCGAGCTGCGCCGGGCCGGGGTGCGCTTCGGCCGGCTGCCGGGCACCCACCTGGAGGGCCGGGAGGTCGCCGCGCTGCTGGGTGTCCAGCCGCTGATGGGTTCCGCCGCCACCGAATCGGCCGTCAAGTCCTGCCTGCGCCCGACGGTCCTGCACATCGCCACCCACGGCTACTTCCTGCCCGACCCCGAGCCGAACCGTCCGGTGCCGACCGGTCTCGCCGAACCGCTGCTCGGCCGGTTGTCGAACGCCGACGACAGCCCGTTCCTGCGCTCCGGGCTCGCCCTGGCCGGTGCCAACACCTGGCTGGCGGGCGGCGTGGCGCCGACCGAGGCGGAGGACGGGATCCTCACCGCGGAGGACGTGACGGGGATGGACCTGGCCGGCACCGAACTGGTCACCCTCTCCGCCTGCGAGACCGGCCTGGGCACCCACCACTTCGGCGAGGGCGTGCTCGGCCTGCGCCGCGCATTCACCTCGGCCGGCGCACGCACGGTGGTGATGAGCCTGTGGCGGGTTCCCGACGCCGAGACCCGGACGTTGATGACCGGCTTCTACCGGCGGGTCCTGGCCGGTGAAGGACGTGCCGCCGCCCTGCGGCACGCACAACTGGAACTGAGGGCGAAGCGACCGCACCCGCACTACTGGGGCGCCTTCATCTGCCAGGGCGATCCAGGCGGATTCGCACCACACCCGTGAACGGGGGCGCGCAGGACGACCTTGCCGGTCAGGTCGGGTGGGGTGGCGAGGGACAGTGCGGTGGCCGGGGGCGATGTGGGTGCTTCGGGCGATGATCGCCAGTTGGCCGTTGGTGTGTGCGGTCGCAGCGTGTGGCCCATGAGGAGGTGCCGGCTGGGTTGCCGGTTTGGGCGGGGTCGCCGACGATGGTCATCGATTTGGTGGGGCGACGGCGATGCCGAGCGTCGTGACCAGTTCGTCCAGCACTCTCTTTTCGTCGGCGTTGAAGGCCCGGTGGCCGGCTTCGGCCGGGAGTGAGCGACGAGGCTTCGCCGCGTGCCCTCGGCAGGAGTCGAACCTGCATCTCCGCCGTCGGAGGGCGGTGTCGTGTCCGTTGGACCACGGGGGCCTGGCTGCCCGTCGAGGGTTCGAACCTCGGTCTCCGCGTTCAGAGCGCGGTGTCCGTGCCGGCTGGACCAACGGGCATTGCGTACCCCCACCAGGAATCGAACCTGGATCTCGGCGTTCGTAGCGCCGCACTCTGTCCGTTGAGCTATGGGGGTGTGGTGGATCGCGAAAAAAAGAGCGTGAAAAGAAAAGCCGCCCTGGTCGGTTTCCCGGAGGGCGGCTCCCGTGTGTGGCACCTCTAGTGAGGTGGGGGAACCGCGGAACTGCGCTGCTGGTGGCGCTGGACGGCACGCCGGCGGAGGGCGCGTCGGCGCGTCTCCTGCGTCGTCGTGACCGTCATTTCCGCTCCTTGGTTCGTGGTGTGGGTGAAGCATGCCTGATGAAAGGAGTGGGGGCAATGGCTTTTAGGTCTTCAGGTGGGTGGCGGCTTCTTTCCATGCTTTGGGGTGGGTGAATGCCTGTGTCCACCAGCGGTGGGTGTGGAGGGTGCCGGACTGGTGGAAGCGGCGGACTACCTGGACGTGTGGGGGCCAGCGGACGAAGGCGGTCAGGGCTTCCTCGGACTCCCACACCGAGACCGAGCCGCTGCGGCCGGACAGGGGCATCGCCCAGAGCCACATGCCTATCGCGCCGGGCAGGGTGGGCCAGGCCGCGGCTAGGCCTCGGCCGGCTTGGGCTATCGCCAGGAGGTCGCGGCGGCGGTGGGCGTGGAAGTCGGTGATGGCTATGAGAGCCGTGGTGGCCGTGGCCGGGCCCGGGTGCCAGGTCGATCTCAGCATTGGACCGGGGCCGGCTCGGTGACGAAGGAGATGACCTCGGTCAGGACTTCGGGTGTGGACAGGATGCGGTGGTGGCCCAGGCCGGTGGTGGTGGTGAGGGCGGCGTTGGGCCACGCCTTGGCGATGGCTTCGCCGTTGGGGTGGGGGACCTGGGTGTCCCGCGTGTCGTGCAGGACCAGCAGGGGTGGCAGGTCCTGGTCGGTGGCTCGGGGTGGGATGTTGAAGAACTCGATGGGGTGGCCGGCCACCCGTTCCAGGCGGGCCAGGAAGGCGGCGTGGGTGCGGGGGCCGAAGCCCAGGTAGTCGGCGAAGAGGCGGGTTTGGGAGAGCGGGTCGGCGACCGGGGCGATGAACGCGAGTCGGGTGGTGGGCAGGCCGTCCAGGACCGCCAGGGCCGTGGCGCTGGCGCCCATCGAGTGGGCGACGATGGCGTGGGCCGGGCCGAAGTGGGCCGCTACGGCGGTCAGGGCCTGGGAGAACTCGGGGAGCGTGGCTCGCTTCGGGCCCAGGGCGCCCGGGCCGGATTCGCCGTGGCTCAGGGCGTCGTAGGAGACGACCTGGTAGCCGGCCTCCACCAACGGTTCCACGAAGCGGGCCAACTGGTTGCGGTGGCCGCCCCAGCCGTGGACCAGGTACACGAGCGGGCCCGTGCCCCACGTTTCGGCGATGACCGTGCTGCCGGCGACGGAAAGCTCGTGCCGGGTGCCGGAGGGAGCGGGTGAGGACGGGCGGGCGTGCCTTGGGGTGCACCAGATGCGCAGGGCCAGACGGCCGCCCAGGGGTGGGGCCAGGTGTTCCAGGACGGTGAAGGCGGCACGGATGGAACTAGCACGAACGGTCGTGCTTTTTTGGCGGCGTGACGAAGGCATGACGGGGTCCCCCTGGGTTCAGGCTCGCGCGTCGGCGAGCAGTTTCTCGAAGGCGTGCCGGGTCCGCGCTTCGGCGGCCGGGTCGTCCAGCAGGCGGCTGGCGTGGAAGAACGCCAGCATCACGCCGTGGACGTCGTGGGCGAACTGGTCGGGATCGGCGTCCCGCCGGAAGTCGCCCTCGCTGATCCCGGTGCGGAACATCTGCGCCACCGAGTCGGCGAAGTCGAGGTGGTCGCGCACCAGTTGGTCGCGGATCGGGCCGGGCTGGTCGTCGTACTCGGCGGACGCCGACACGAACAGGCACGACGAGCTGCGGTCCTTGGTGCTGGCCAGCCAGTGCTCGAACAGCGTGCGCACGCGGGTCTCGCCGCGCGGCGCGGCCAGCGCGGGGCGCACGACCTGGTCGACGAACAGCCGGCGGGCGAAGGCCAGGACCTGGGCTTGGAGGAGTTCCTTGGAGCGGAAGTGGGCGAACAGGCCGCTCTTGGACATGCCGGTGTCGTCGGCCAGGGACCCGATGGTCAACCCGGCCAGCCCGATCCGGCTGGCGATGGCGGCGGCGCGTTCCAGCACGGCCTGCTTGGTCGCCTCACCCTTGCTCACGACGTGAGTTAAGCACGAACGTTCGTTTTCCGGCAAGGGGCCCGGTCCGCCACCCCTCGGGCGGACCGGGGCCCGGTCAGCGGCCCCCCGGACGTCAGTCGCCGGAGGGGTTGTAGCGGCAGCCGGTGGCCGCGAGCCACTTCATCTTGCGGTTGGTCTCCGGGCCGTACACGCCGTCGGGGTTGGCGCCCACCGCCCGCTGGACCTGGATCAGCGCCGTCCGCGTGGCGGGGCCGAAGTCCTTGTCCACGGCGATGTTCTTGCCGTAGCAGTACTTCAGCGACTGCTGCAGCGCCAGCACGCCGTTGCCGTAGTTGCCCTGCCCCAGGACGCACCGCTTGGACCGGTTCGAGGTCGCCGGCTGGTAGTCCCACTTGTGCGTGCACGTCGGCAGCGCCGCGGCCGAGACGTCCTGAGCCGACGCCGAGGCCGACCCGGTCGCGCCCAGCGTGAGCGCCGTCGCGGCCGTGGCCAGCGCCAACGCCAGTCGTCCGAGCACCGTTCCCATGCTTCCCCCTTCGGTTGTGCCTACCGGGGAAGCAACCTAGGACCCGCCCGCGGACGAGCGTGACGGTCGAACGACCCACAAACGCTCACAGGTCGTCCAGCGCCACGATCCCGTCCTGCACCGCCCGCGCCACCAGGGCCGCCTTGGTCGGCGCGGGCCGACCGGCGTTGGCGTAGCGGATGCGGGCCCGGTCGATGTAGCTGGTCACCGTCCGCACCGAGAGCCCGAGCTTGCGCCCCACCATCTCCTTGGACTCGCAGGCGAACCAGCACACCAGCACGTCGATCTCGCGCTGGGTCAGCCGCGGCCGGTCGGCGCGGTCGTCGGCGCTGATCGCCTTGGCCATGGTGGGCGTGGTGCACGGGTGGTCGCGGGCGGCGGCGTGGATGGCCGCGATCAGGTGGTCCGGGCCCTCCGCCTTGGTCAGGTACGCGAACGCGCCCAGGTCCAGGCACGTCAGGACGGCCTCCCGGTCGTCGCGCATGGTGTAGACGACCACCCGCCGCCCCGCGTCCACCAGCCGCCGCAGGTCTGCGTACGCCGGGGCCTGGCCGCCCAGGTGCAGGTCCAGCACGACCACGTCGGCGTCCGCGCCCGGACCGGTCCACGCCACCGCGGGCGTCGGACCCACGTCCAGCACCCGCACCGGCGGGGACGCCGCCGCGCACCACGCCTGGACGCCCGCCACGATCGCGGGGTGGTCGTCCACCACCACTACGCCGGCCACGTCGCCTCCACCCACACCCGTTCCCCCTCCACCACGCTCGACACCGCCACCGCGCCCTCCCGGTCCGCGGGCGGCGTGCCGTCGGCGACCACGCTGACCGTCACCGCCGACCCCGTTCCCAACACCGTCACCCTGGCCCTGGTCCGCGCGGTCGCCAGCAGCCCGGTCACCGCGTCCACCAGTTCCCGCCGCACCGCGACCGGCGGGGTCGGGTGCTCGCCCAGGCTGTCCAGGTGCACCGCCACACCCCGCCGCTCCGCCACGTCCACGCACGCCCGCAGCTCGTGCACCAGCGGGTCGGGCACGTCGTCCTGCTCGGCGAACAGCCGCCGCATCCGCGCCGCCTCCACCGCGTACCGGGCGCGGACCCGGTCGTCGGCGAGGTCCGCGCGGCCCTCGGTCAGGTCGGTCAGCAGCGGCACGACCGCCGGCAGCAGCGCGCTGTAGCGGGCCCTGCGGTCGGCGTGCAGCCGTTCGGCCACCGCTTCGGCCGTCCGGGTCTCCGCCTCGCGCCGGGCGGCTCGGGCCGCGTCGGCGGCCACCCGGTGCACCACGGCCGCCGCCGCCACGACCGGCAACTGGTAGCCCAGCACCAGCACGGTCACCACCGCGAGGTCACCGGCGTCCTGGCCCACCCACACCGTGTAGGCGAAGCTCCCGACGACATGCGCCGCCAGGAACCCACAGGTCACGCGCGTGCCCAGGTCGAGCAGCAGGAGCACGCCGAACCAGCCGACCACGCCGAAGGACCACTCCTCCTCCGACACCACGAACCGGTCGTGCACCCCGGTCACCGCCAACCCCGACGCCAGCACGACCAGCGCCACCAGCACCCACCGCACGACACCCGTCGGCCGCGTGCACGTCGCCACCACCAACACCACCGCCAGCAGGGCGAACGCCGCGACCTGGTGGGGGAGCGACCGGTACGCCTCGCCGCCCACCACCAGCACCGGCAGCGCGAACCCGACCAGCGACACGGCCGTGATCACCACGATCGCCCACCGCACACCCCGCAGCAGCCGCTCCACCGTGACTTCGAGGACCTGCTCACGCACCGGGCCACTCCAACCGCACCACGGTCCCGCCCGCGCCCGACCGCACCACGGCCCGGCCACCCGCCGACCGCATCCGGTCCACAATGGACTGCCGAACCCCGCGCCGCAGCAACGACACCGAGTCCGCGTCGAACCCGCGCCCGTGGTCGACCACCTCGACCGCGACGGTCGGCCCCTCCACCGCCACCCGCAGCACGGCCCGGTCCACGCCGGCGTGGCGGGCGGTGTTGGCCAACGCCTCGCCCGCGGCCCGGGACAGCGCCTCGGCGGCGGAGGCGTCGAGCGGCACCGACGACGGCGCGTGGAACTCCACGTCCAGCGGACTCGCCTCGGCGATGTCGGACAGCAGCGGGACCAGGTCGCGCGAACCGTCCGGCACGCCCGCGGTGAGGGTCGCGATGTCCCGCGCCGCCCGGTCGGCCAGCCACGGTTCCCGCCCGCGCACCGCGCCGCTGCCCGCGACGAACAGGGTCGCGGCGGCGGTGTCGTGCAGCACGGCCCAGTGCTCCCGCTCGTCGGCCCGCCGCGCCGCCGCCACCCGGGCCACGCGGTGCGCGCGCTCGGCGGCGGCGGCGACCCGGTCGGCCGACCGGGCGCCTTTGAGCAGCAGGAACATCAACCCGCGGGACATGCCGGCCTCGGCGAACGTCCACAGCGCGAAGGGTGCCATCGCGACTCCGCCGCTGGCGATCTCGCACACCACGATCGCCCCGACCAGCAGCACCCCGCCGAGCAGTTCCACCCGCCACTGCAGGGTCACGGCCGTGATCGAGGCGACCGCGACGACCCAGTTGGCGCTCTCGGCGAGCACGTCCGGCCGCACCAGCGACGTCTGCCCCAGGCACAACGCGCACACCACGGCCACGTCGGCCGGCACCGCCCACCACCGGTCCGCGCAGGTGAACGCCACCACGCTCCACCCGATGACCAGGGCGATCACGGGCAGCAGCGAGGGCGCGTCGAGGGCGGCCACCAGCCCCAGGGCCATCAGCACCACCGCCCTCAGGACGGTGCCGAACCGCCGCCCGGTAGCGAGCACCCGCTGTTCCACCACACCGACTCCGACACCGCCCACGCCTGGCAGGTTCCCACGCCGCAGTGGACCTTGACCTGTCGCGGCGCTAAACGTGCGGAAGGCACTACGCCCGGATTCCGGCCAGGGCGAAGAACTCCTGGCGGGACCGGGCGTCGTCGCGCAACGCGCCGTGCAGGGCGGAGGTCACGGTTCGGGAGCCCGCAGCCCGCACGCCCCGCAGCGACATGCACAGGTGCTCGGCCTCGACGACGACCCCGACGCCCCGGGGCGCGAGGTTGTCCCGCAGCCAGTCGGCGACCTGCTTGGTCAGGCGTTCCTGCACCTGGAGGTCGCGGGCGAACAACTCCACCACCCGGGCCAGCTTGGACAGCCCCAGGATGCGCTCGCCGGGCAGGTAGCCGACGTGCGCGACGCCCTGGAACGGCAGCAGGTGGTGCTCGCACAGCGACTGCACGGGGATCGCGCGGGCCAGGACCAGCTCGTCGTAGCCCTCCTCGTTGGGGAAGGTGGTCAGGGTGAACTCGCGCGGGGTCAGCAGCTCGGCGTAGGCGTGCGCGACCCGGCGCGGCGTGTCGGCCAGGTGCTCGGACGACGGGTCCTTGCCCAGCGCGAGCAGCAGGTCGGCGACGGCCCGGCGCGCGCCCTCCAGGTCGACGCCGCCGCGGCCGTGCAGCACTCGCAACCGCGACATGCCGATCACCACTCCTTCTAACGACAAGGTGAGCTAACGTTAGAAGTCCGCAGGCGATTTCGTCAACAGAAGTTGGTTTTAGAATGGTCGAGGACCCGCACGACCCGGTGGCCGCCGTGGCCGCGTTGGACGAGCCGACCCGGCGGCGGCTGTACGACTACGTGGTCCGGCAACCCGGGCCGGTCGGCCGGGACGAGGCCGCGGCGGCGGTGGGCGCGCCGCGCACCACCGTGGCGTTCCACCTGGACCGGCTGGTCGGCGAGGGGCTGCTGGAGGCCGTCCACGAGCGGCGCACCGGCCGGACCGGTCCGGGCGCGGGTCGGCCCGCGAAGCTCTACCGCCGCGCGCCGCACCCGGTCACGGTGTCGCTGCCGGAGAACCGGTACGAGCTGATCGGTCTCCTGCTGGCCGACGCCGTGGACGAGTCGCACGCCTCGGGCGAGTCGCCGCGCGCGGTGCTGGAGCGCCGGGCGCGTGAGCTGGGTCGCGAACTCCGGTCGGACGATCCGGTGGCGGCGTTGGAGCGGCTGGGGTTCGAGCCGCGGGCCGAGGGCGACTCGATCGTGTTCGGCAACTGCCCGTTCCACAGCCTGGCGCAACGGCACACCGAGATGGTGTGCGGCGCGAACCTGTGTCTGGTGGAGGGGTTGTTGAGCGACACGGGGTTGCGGGCGCGGCTGGACCCGTCGCCGGGCCTGTGCTGCGTGCGTGTGTCCGAAGTGGACTGACGGCGGCACCGCGACCCCGTGGGGCCGCGGTGCCGCCGGTTCAGCGGGCGTGGCCGCGCAGGGCGTGCAGGGACATACCGGTGACCAGGCCGAAGAACACGTGGCCGAACAGGCTCAGCCACTGCATGTTGCCGATGACGAACACCATGTCGCTCATCGCGGAGTCGGCGGTGACGCTCAGCCACAGCGGCATGATGATCAACGCGCCGACCACCCACCACGCCACGCCGTAGAGCATGCCGAGCAGGTAGATGCGGAAGATGTTGTCGGCGAAGCCGCGGCTGAGCAGCCCGAACAGGCCGCCCACGACCGCCGAGATGGCCATGTGGACGAGGAAGCCGACGATGGCGTTGTCGACGCCGATCAGCAGCCCGACCATCGGCAGCATGTCCGCGCCGGCCATCAGCAGGCCGAACACGGCGCCGCCGGCGAGCCCGGCGAGCGCCCCGTTCCGCACGGGGGAGTCCGACCTGGCGGTCGTGGGGGCAGCGAGAGTCGTCGCGGACACGATCAGCTCCTTCGGTTCTCAGTTGTAAGGCATGGTCGGGAACCAGCCGATGCCGAAGATCGACGGCACCCGGACGTCCCAGTACACGAGCAGGAACACGCCGAGGGCGATGAGCAGCGCGCCGCTGACCGAGGCGGTGCGGCGCGGGTCGCGGGCGACGGCCGCGAGGAACCGCCCCCTGGTGACCAGCGACAGGACCGCGAACACGACCGCGACCAGCACGATGTTGCCCAGCGACTGCAACACGAACGTCCCGGCCCCGTAGAGCGGGTTGCCCGACTCCACCGCGGAGCGGAACAGCTTGATGAACAACGGGTACGGCCGACCGATCAGGAACGCGCCCACCAACGCCCCGAGCACCACCACCCGGGCCACGGGCCGGCGGCGGAACACGTCCGGGACCACGCCGAGCGTCGCCAGCCCGAGGTAGGCCAGCGCCAACCCGACCACCCCGAACACGACCGCCGACTGCACCAGCCGCGCCGGCATCGTCCCGATGGTCGCGGTGGACAGTTGGGGCAGGGTGGGGCCGATGAGCACGCCGATCGCGCCGTAGAGGGCGGACACCCCGACCATGCCGAGGGTGAAGAACGCGAAGGGGCGGACGAGGGAGCGTCCGCCGGCCTGGCTCATCGGGCCGACGGAGGCGGCCATGGCGATGTTGCAGGCGGTGAACGTGCCCGCGAGCCCGGAGACGAACGCGAACACCAACCCCGCCGCCGTGCTCGCCAGGGACGCGGTCGCGGCTTCCTCGCCGAGCAGCGCGTTGGCGACGCTGCCGCCGATGACGTGGTCGACGAACTCGTAAGACCACACCACCGCGAGCAACACCCCGGCGACGGCGCTGCCGACGATCAGCCGCGTGGGCCGGCGGGTGCGGACAACGGGTCGGGCGTGCGCCATGGACAACACCTCGCAGCGGTCGGTTTCCCCGGTCCGCCCCAATGTCCTGGGCGATGCCCCACGCGGACCACTCCGAGGCTGCCCTCCTACGCGGCGAGGCTGCGACGCGCACACGCGGCAGCCCCAGGCTCCGAGCACCAACCGCCGGTCCCGTGCGCGGCGGCCACCTGAAGCACCCGCCCGACGCACCGTTCGAGGATCCCGGGGACTTCGGCGGCGCGTGATCTCCGGGCCGTACTCCAGCGAGATCTCGCCGTAGATCTGCGCGTCGGTCGGAGCTGCTGGTCTTGGCCGGCGGTTCGCTGAACAGGGACCCCTGGCCGGGCTTTCCACCATCACCGGGGCGCACTGGTCGAGGCTGAACACCTGGGCCGTGCCGGTGGGCATGTACCGGTTGGGCATGACCGACTTGGTGATGGACTCGTCGATGAGGCGGCGCTCCTGCCAGGCGTTGCCCATCAGCGTGGCCGTCTCGGAGACCTGGATGCTGCCGTTCCGCCAGACCTTCTGGAGCAGTGGGGCGGGTGGGGTGGTCGTGTCGGTCGCGGCTCTCACCGGATGGTGTAACGCCGGTTGCAGCACCAAGGCGGCGTTGCTGTACTGCGCGTGTCCGTCCAAATACGGACGGTGACAAGATCTGTGGACAGGAGTTGATCATCATCATGGGTACGTTGGATGACCTGAAGAACCTCACCGGCGGTCTCGCTTCCAATATCCCGGTGCTCGGCGGTCTGCTCGACAAGATCGGCAATGCGCAGGTGGGCGACCCCATCACGCAGGAGATGAAGGACACGGCCCAGCAGCTGCAGCAGCAACTGCCGAAGTAGACCGACGGGTAGTCGGGACAACCGGGGACCAGCTCGCAGCGCGCGACCGCTCTCGACGTGATCAGGCCATCGCGTGCAGGTCGGGTTGAAGACCCTCTTGCAGGGCACACGGGTTCCCAAGCCGCATGGCCGCCACAGGCGGGATTCGCAGCACGTGGCGGCCTGCGGCCCTCAACCCCTTGCGGCCTGCCGGAGGGGAAACTGACGTCGGCGGTACCGGCCGCCCCGCTTGGTCAACTCGCCGAGCTGCCGCCCGACACCGCGCGTGGTGATCGCCTCGCGGGCGAACTCGTACTCACTGGCCATGTGTCCGACGGACGAGACTCGTGAGCCGGAAAGGGTGCTCGATGGTCTGGCTACGACACGAAGAGGCCCCGTCCGATCTTGTGGACGGGGCCTCTTCGTCAGCTCTCCGGACCGAGAACCACGGCCATCCGCTGTAGGAGATGACCTGCGCACCAGCGGGCTTCGGTGTCCTTCGGGTCGATGGCTTCCTTTGCCAATTTCGACGCCAGCCGCTTCGGGTCCGGTGCGGTGGTCGGGTCGTCCGCGACAGCGAGCGCGACGTCCCACGCGCACTGCGTGAGTCGGGAAACTTCGGACGCCAGGCATAGCCGTCGGACGACATCGTCGGTGTCGAGGACGCTAACAACAACGTCGGCGTTCGCCCGACCGGGCAGGAAACCCAGGATACTCACCGCGTTGGCCCGAAGCGTCGAGGTTTTACCTTCGACAGCCCAACGGCGGAAGTTCTCGATCGCGTGGGGGCCGAGGTTCGGAGCCACCGCAGCGTCGATGCTGCTCGAAGTCGGTCCCTGGGCGAAGATGTCCGGTTCTCCGTTCTCAACGGCCCTGAGGATTCGTTCGAGATGTTCGGGGCTTTCGATCTTCCGTAGCCTCGGATGGTTGATGTCTGGTCGATACACGCCGGCCCCTAAGACTCGTTCGTATGCCGCTACCACCTCAAGGGTAACCGGGTTGACGTTGGTCTCGACCAGCCCGAGGTACGACTTCGAGTAGCTGGTAGCGCGCGCCATACGGGCGAGCGAGAACCCTGAGTACCTCCTTGCGGCTCTGAGCTGCGCACCAGGCACCTCGACGACTTGCGCCACGGTCCACCCCTCTGCTTGTCCGGCTTCATACCAGACGGTAGCGCAGCTCAAACCAGACCGACTCCCGCAAACGCGCGACCAGACCTCACCAGACAGCCGACCAGACCTCATCAGACGTGTTGATCAAGGCCGGTGTCCGATGAAGCCGGTAGGAACAGAGTCGCTGGCGGGAGGCCGAGCGCGTCACGCAAACGGACAGCGTGACCCGGGGTAGCGCCGCTTCCCGCCAGCCCAGACAGCGGAGTGGGGTCGGGTGCTTCCGACGCCCCGACAAGGCCCCGTCCCCGGCCCCACTCCGCACCCAACTGGAGGTGTGTGGATGACCGCCGTTCAGCTCGACTACTCGGCCGGAATCATTTGGCGCGCTTGTGAGGGTTTGGGCTCGTTTGGCTGGATCGCCGGCGCCGCCCTGGGCGTGCTCACCGCAGCCGCTGCCATCTACGTCTACCGCGCCTACCACGCACTGCTCTGCGGATGCCGCTCCTGCGACGCCGGCATCAGGTTCAGCGCCGCGCGCAGAGGTCTGGCGCACCTGATCGAAAGGCTTCGGCGTGCGGCGCGCGGGCAAAGGTTGCGACGATGAAAGGGTGCCCGGCTTGCTGGTACGGGTTGCACCGCCGACGCGTCACGAACGAGGTAACGACCGCTGGCTCCGTGGTGCGGGACCAATGCACGTGTGACTGTAATTGTGGCACCGTCTGCCGCTTGACCCTGAACAACTTGACTCCGTCGTCATCACATCTTGTGAACGACCTCAGCAAGGTCGGCTGATGCTCAACGAACGATTCGGAACGGCCATGGTGTGCTCATGAGTTGTAAACCATCTGCGGTTTCTCGGCGTATTCAGCGAATAAAGTAGGAGGATTGAATGATGCTGTCCACGCTCTCGAACGCTCCCGGCCACGGACTGATCTCGCCGGAGTTGCACAACCGGTTGGTACGGCAGTTGATCAGTGAGCACGCCGGAATGACCGGTGACGAAGCGGTGCGGATCGTGAACGCCACCGTCGCCTTCCTGAAGGTGTGTGCTGACAGCCCCGAGGGTCACTACCGCCCGAGCCGGCGCGTCGACCTCGGCTGGCACCAGTTCATCTTGAACACCGTCGACTACGCCGAGTTCTGCGAGCGGGTTGCGGGCCGGTTCCTCCACCACGTGCCCGAGGCGTTCGCTCCTCCGCGCGCCACGCCCGCCGACACGGCGAAGACGCTGGCCCCTACGGTGGAAGCCATGCGGGCCGCCGGATTCGAGGTGGACCCGGCCCTGTGGGCGACCGGGTCCGGCAAGTGCACGCAGTGCCACGCCGGGTGCACCAACTGTGGTCAGGGCGACGACGGGCAGCTCGCGGCCCTCCGACTGGTGACGACCGGGCAGTGACCCCGAGAACGAGGAGAGATGACGAACCGTCGTGGTTGGCATGACCTGCCCGAAGGCGCACGGCTGGCCGTAGAGCGCAGGATCGGAACGGTGCTGACGTCCGAGTCACCTTCCGCGGGGCGCAGCTCCGAGTTGTCGGCGATCTTGACCACGGCTTGCGATCGGGTGTTCTGCAAGGGCATCACGGCGGATTCGCCATCGGCTTGGATGCACCGCAACGAGGCGGTGGTGAGTCCGTTCCTGCCCGAACGGCTCGCCCCTCGCCTGTTGTGGGAGATCGAGGTGGACGGTTGGCTGCTGCTCGGGTTCGAGCACGTCATCGGGCGGCACGCCAACCTGTCCCCTGATTCCTCGGACCTGCCGCTCATCGCGGAGGCGGTGGTGGAGATCAGCCGGACTCCCGCGCCTCCGAAGTCCGTGGCTCAACGTCCGATCGCCGCGCAGTGGAAGCGGATGGTGGGGGAGCAGAACCGGCTCGCACCCCACGTGGGCATCGATCCTGGGTGCGCTGCGAACGCCGAACTGCTCGCGTCGTGGGCCTCCCGTGCTCCCGAGCACATGCTCGGGAACCGTCTGATCCACTCGGACTTGAACCCCTTGAACTTCCTCGTCTCGGACCGGGCGCGAGTGATCGACTGGGCGTGGTGGCGGACTGGAGCCGCCTGGATCGACCCCGCCTACCTGGCTATCCGCCTGATCGCGGAGGGGCACGATCCCCAAGCGGCCGAGAAGTGGGCGCATCAGTTCGAGGGCTTCGCAGAGGCTCGTCCCGACGCGGTGACGGCCTACTGCGCATCACTGGTACAGATGTGGGGGCGGAAGTTCCCGAACACCGCTCCCACGAACGCGGCTCGCCGTTGGCTCCGGCATCGGCTGGTCTGAAGCTGCCTCAAAGCGATGTTCGGGACGATGCAACGCACCTGTCGGTCTGAGTCCTCCGAGCCAAGGCCACTACCTTGACGACTGGCCAACTGCCGGAACGCGGAAATTCGCCGGAGAAGCTCTTGCACGCGGGTCTGGCATAGCACCGGTGCGGCCCCTGGCCGGTTGCTCCACTAGAGCTGAGGCACGTCGGGATCAGGACGTGCGGACCAGCATTTTGCCCGTGTTTGCGCCCTTCATCAGGCCCAGGAACGCCTCTACCGCGTTCTCGATCCCGTCCACCACGGTCTCGTCGGTCACCAGGCGTCCTTCGGCCAGCCATCCCGCCGCGCGCCGGACGTAGTCAGCCGCCAGGTGCAGGTGGTCGCCCACGATCATGCCGCGCAGGGTGATGCGCTTGCCGATGGCCAGCGGCAGGTGTGCTGGACCGGTCGGCAGGGAGGTGGCGTTGTACGCCGAGATTGCGCCCACCAAGCCGACGCGGCCGTGGCGGTTCATGACGCGTAGGGCTGCGTCCAGGTGGTCGCCGCCCACGTTGTCCAGGTAGACGTCCACGCCCTCGGGCGCGGCTGCGGCCAGCTGCTTGTGGATGTCGCCGGCTCGGTAGTCCAGGGCCACGTCGTAGCCGAAGTCCGCGGTCAGGCGCGCGGCCTTCACCGGGCCGCCGGCCGAGCCGATGACCTTGGCCGCACCCAGTTCACGGGCCAGGCGGGCGGCCACCGAGCCGACCGCGCCGGCCGCGCCCGAGACGAAGACCACGTCGCCCTCCCGGACGGGCGCGACCTCCTTCAGCGTCGCCCACGCGGTCAGGCCGGTGGTGCCGAGCACGCCCAGGTACGCCGTCGCGGGAGCCAGGGTCGTGTCCACGACCTGCACTTCCCCCTCGCCGAGCAGGGCGTGTTCGCGCCAGCCCAGGAAGTGGGTGACGGTCGTCCCCACCGGCAGCGACGGCACCTCCGACGCCACGACGGTGCCCACGGCCGACCCGGTCATGGGCTCGCCCAACGCGAACGGCGGGACGTACGACTCGCCCTCGTTCATCCGTCCGCGCATGTACGGGTCCACGGACAGGTGATCGTTGCGGACGACGAGCTGGCCGGGACCGGGGTCGGGCACGGTCGTGGTGGCGAAGGTGAAGTCGGTGGGCTTCGGCTCGCCCACGGGACGGGCGGCCAGGCGCCACTCACGGCTGGAGAACGGCATCGCGGACTTCCTCACAAGACAACAGGTGACGTCCCTGACGTTAGGCGCGCAGACCCATAGACATCCAATAGTCTTCTGCATGTGAGGGATAGCGGAACCAATGGCTCGGGTGCTCTGGACCTGAACCTCCTGCGCACGTTCCTGGCCGTCTACCGGTCCGGCTCGTTCACCGCCGCCGCGCGCCTGTTGGGCCTGTCACAGCCGACCGTCACCACCCAGATCCGCGCGCTGGAGCGGCAACTGGGCCGGGAGCTGTTCGAACGGCAGGCCCGCGGGGTCGTCCCGGCGCCGCCCGCCGACGACCTCGCCGCGCGCGTCGGCCAACCGCTCGACGCGCTGGCCGCCGTGGCGGGCGACGACGGCGGCCCGGTCGAGCCCGTGCACCTGGCCGGACCGGCGGAGTTCCTCACCCACTGCGTCGTGCCCCACCTCGCCCCGCTGGTGGACCAGGGCGTCCGGCTGCGCATCACGGCCGGCCAGACCGAGCAGCTGCTGGACGGGGTGAGCGCGGGCCGGTTCGACCTGGTCGTGGCCACGCACCGCCCGCGCGGCCGCAACCTCGCCTCCGCCCCGCTCGCGGACGAGGAGTTCGTGCTGGTCGCCGGGCCGCGGTGGGCGCAGCGGACCGGTCCGGTCGAGGACCCGGCCGCGCTCAACGGGGTGCCGCTGGTCGCCTACGCCGAGGACCTGCCGATCGTGCGCCGCTACTGGCGGCACGTGTTCGGCCGCCGCCTCACCGGCCACCCGGCGGTCACCGTGCCCGACCTGCGCGCGGTGCTCGCGGCGGTGGTCGGCGGCAGCGGGTTCAGCGTCCTGCCGCGCTACCTGTGCGAGCGCGAGCTGGCCGCCGGCGACCTGGTCGTGCTGCACGAGCCGGAGGACCCGCCGATCAACACCGGTTTCCTGGTGCAACGCCCCGGCGCGTCGGCCAACCCGCACGTGTCCGTGGTCCGCGACCACCTGCTGCGCGTCGGCCGGCATGCCTCCTCAGTGACCTGACCCCCATGTGGCACACCGGATCCGGCGGCGTGATGAGGCACTTGGAGGAATGCTCATCTTCGGTCCGGGTCTGGAGCGCGATCTCGATCTGTGAGCTAGACGCGAAAGTCACCCGTTTGGCGCAATAACGTCAGTGTGTTCAGCGGCGATGTTCCAGGCAACACGCTCACAGGCTGGGGGGTTGACGCCAAAATGCTCGGACGATCCGTGACACCGTCGCTTGCACACCCGTATCGCCATCAAAGCGCCTGAACGCAAGCCGTGCGGTGCGCCGTCACGTGCCCCGAGCAAGGCGTGGTGCCGTAGCCGGTTCAGTGGCAGTCCGGGTTTGATACCCAGGTTGGCCTCGAACCCGTGCGTGACGGCGCTGCCAAGGCCGCCCGTCGCAATCTGCGGGTCCTCGTTGAATCCGGGCCTGTTCGAACCCCGACCGTGGTACATGTTGTTGCAAGGTGCTCGGTGTCAGGTGAGCAGTGGGCCGACGTAGATCTCTTGGAGTCTGGTTGACAGGCGCGATGTCCACCTGGTCGACCTTCGCATCCCGACCGACGCCTTGCGTGACTGTCCGAGACTGGGATGGGTGGCGATCCGTGGCCGACGTCGCGGCTTGGTCGGCCAGTTCGTCCTGCAAGTTCGATGTACTCCGCAACTCTGCGGTGTGTCGAACGTCGTTGTGGATCAACGTTGGACCGGTTCGATCGGAACAAGGCAGGTCGGAGGCGGCCTGCGTCGATGTGTCCCCGTCAACAGCGTCCGGTGTCGACGTGGTGCCCTGTCGCATTGTGAGTGGCTGAATTGCTCAACAAGTTCTCGTCGCCCAGTCGCTATGTCCGCCGCTGGGTGAAGGTGAAGTCCAACGACTACGGCTACGGGTTCTGCACAGAGAAGCGCCCGGACGGAGCCGTGGTCGTGTACACGGACATACCCGGCGTCGCGCAGACGCAGGTCGTTGTTCCGGTGGAGCAGTTGGAAGTGGTCCGGGTCGCCAAAGGGACTAGGGTCTGGCTTAAGGGCGAGCCCTACGGTTGGCATGCAGCGGAAATCGTCGACGCGAGCGGTTTCGGTGAGTACCACGTCCGTGTACCCGGAATCTCGCGCGATGTCAAACTCGCCGGTGACCGGTTCGTCGTGCGGTGGAGCCTCCCGCTGGCGGACCCGGCCAAGGCCCTGGCAAGCGGATTGTGCGATTCTCCCGAGTATTACGAGGCTCGCCGTGCGTTCCGTGACGAACTCCTGCGGCAGCGCAGGGTCTCACGCGGCTTCACAGGTGTACTCTCAGCAGCAGTCGAACTCTATCCACACCAATTGGACACGGTTGCGCGTGTCCTTGCCGACCCAGTGCTCCGCTACCTGTTGGCGGATGAGGTCGGCCTTGGCAAGACCATTGAGGCCGGCCTGGTCCTGCGCCAGTTGTTGCTCGACGATCCGCACGCAACCGCGTTGATCGCTGTTCCCACGCCGTTGATCCGGCAGTGGCAGGATGAACTGCGCGGTCGGCTGTTGTTGGGGAACGCCCTGTCCGTTGGTCGCATCCGGTTGGTCAGGCACGAACGCATGGCGGACCAGGCGGACGTCCGGAAGCATGCGCTCGTCGTGGTGGACGAAGCGCACCGACTGCTCCCGCACCTTCGCCGCGCGCCGAGACTCTACGAGGACATGCTGGCTACTCGTGGGTTGCTGTTGCTGTCGGCCACACCGATGCGCGGCAATTTCGATGAGTTCCTCCAGTTGCTGAACCTGGTCGACTCGACAGCGTTCCCCAGGAATGCGTTGGCAGACTTCCGCGCTCGGGTAGCGGCGCGTGAGACCGAGGCGACCAACCTCGAAGCGCTTGCCTCGTTGCGTATGACTCGATCGATGCGCGTCTCGGTTCTCGCTGAACTGGAGGAGGCACATCGCTCCGACCCAGTTCTTGCCGGCTTGGCCCGTGACTGCAGAACGGCGGACGCCCCGGACGCACCCGTTTGGAAAGAGTTGATCAACTACGTTCGCGAAACGTACCGGATCAGCCGTCGGATGATCCGGCACCGACGCAACACTGAGGCGACCGAACGTTATCCGGTGGCAGGGCGCCAAGCTACCTTCATCACCTTCCGCGACCCGACGCGCTCGACCGTTGACGAGTTCCTCGACCAGTACCACGAACTCCAGGATGATGCTGCCGACGCCGAGGTGTTCGGGCGTACTGTCCTGAACGGCCTGTGCGGTCCGAAGGCGCTGTTGCGGCATCTGCAACAGCGGCTCGCCGCCCTGCCCGGCAATCCGTTGCACGTGCCCGAGCGAGAGCGAGCCCTCTTCCGCAGCGCGGTGGCGAGGCTCGAGTTGGCGGACACCGGTGCCAGGCTGGACTTCATGCTGGGAGTAGTCGACGGCTTGCTGCGCGAGGGGCGACGTGTGGCCGTCGTAGGCACCCCGGCCGACTCCGCTCAAGAGTTCTACACCGCCGCCGTCGCTCGGTGGCACAACAAGGTCAGTAGCCACTTCGGCGCTATGCCTGTCGACCACCGTGAAACGGAGGTTGCGCGCTTCCTGTCGTCCGACGGCGGTGCCGTGTTGGTCGGCGACCACACCATCGAGGAGGGGCGCAACCTCCAGGACGCCCACGTGTTGGTGAATCTCGACCTCCCGTTGGACCCGAACCGGCTCGAGCAGCGGATCGGCCGCCTGGACAGGTTCGCGCGCAGGGTTGAACCCGCGGTGGTCGTGGTCGTCGACGAACCCGAAAGCAGTTGGGTGGCGCCGCATGTGCGTCTCTTGAACGAGGGCATCGGCATCTTCGAAGCGTCTGTCGCAACGCTTCAGCGCAAGCTGGTCGAAGTCGTGGAGCAACTCAAAAGCCGGTTGTTGGAGAAGGGCAACCTCGCCTTCGAAATGGACCTCGCCGCGCTCCGGTCGGCCTTGGAGACCGAGCGTACGGAAGTAGACCTCCTCGAAGAGATGGAGTCCGTCGCCGTCGCGTCCGACTTCGACGAGGACGGCATTGCCGAGCTGAACAGGGCTGAGGACGACTTCCTCAAGCTCACGGACGCCTTCACCCGGCTCACGTCGATGCAGGGCGGATTGGATCTGAGACCGTTCGAGAACCCGACAACGGGGGTGGTCGGGTTCGACAGCGATCCGCAGCGGATGGTGTTCGGTGCGCCGGAGGACGTTGCCGACGAGGTGTTGCCGTTGCTCAAGACCTCACGCGCCTATTCGCGGCGGGTCGCGACGGACCGGGTCGGCGTCGCGCCGCTCCGGCTGGGGGATCCGCTGATCGACTGGCTCGAGCGCTATCTTCGCGTCGACGAACGCGGCCGAGCCCGCGCCGTGATCCGGCGCGATCCCTCCGTGCGGATCGCCACGTTGTGGTTGCAATGCGACTTTCTCGTCGAGTTCGACGATTCGCACCTGCGTGCCGAGAGTGAAGCGGCGAGGCGCAGGCTGCGCCGCCGCGGCGATGCGCTGCTTGCGCCCGTCCTCGAACGCACGTGGACCAACGGCGACGGGCCTGCGGATGCCTCCACCGTGTCGATGCTGGAGAGGCCCTTCGACCAGGCGGTCGACCGGTTGCTCAAAGGCGGGGTGTGGAAGGAGGTGCTGGCCGAAATTCCGGACTGGCGGGAGGTGTGCAAGGCGGCAGCCGAGGCGGCGTGGGAGCACCTGCGCGAGACTCCGTCGTTGACGACGACCCCGAGAGTCGCTGCGACGCGAGCCGCGGTGGAGGTGCAGCGACGGTTGGACGTCCTTAACGCGCGCTCCCTGCGGTTGCCTTCCCAGGCAGAACGTGCCGGGGCTCGTGGCGACCTGGAGCGCGAGCGTGACCTGGGACGAGCCTTGACGCTTGGTGTAGAGCGGCCGGCGGTGTCGGTAGTCGCGTGTGGGGCAGTCGTACTCTGGCCATCGAAATGATCGATGAAGACTTCGGTGACGAGGACAGCGCACTGCTGGAAGTACTGGCGGGCGGCGCGCCCGATGCCGCGTTCGCTGACGACCTGCATGCCAGGCTCGCGCACGTCAGTCGCTCGGCGGATGGCAGCGACCTCGACTTCGCGGTGTTGATGAGGCAGTTGCTCCGTCGGTGGTCCCTTCGAGATGGTCACGACTACCGCATTGCGGTACACCCGTCGCTGTCGGCCAGACTCGAACGCTGCGCAGGGATGACCGGACTGGTCGAAACCGGACGGGACAGGTGGTCGGCGATCCCGTGGCAGCCGGCATGGCTCGGGCCCGGAGCGCCCGATGCCGCTGCTGCTGGTGGCACCGCCGTGGGCAAGCGCTTCCACGGCGATGGGCCCGCAGCCGACCCGTTCTTCGAGCGGTGCACCGGATACCGGACATATCGGACACCGGGACAGCGTGCGGCGTGCCGGGCAGCCGTGTCGATGCCCGCGGGCAGTACGTTAATCGCGATGCTGCCGACGGGTTCTGGGAAGACCGAGGTCGCCCTGTGCCTCGCCGAGCAGCACAAGTACGCGGTCACACTCATCGTTGTTCCAACGGTCGCGCTCGCGTACGACTTCGAACGGCGTTTCCGTGACCACTTCGCACGCCGGTACTCCGACGTCGACAAGTCGGAACTCCACTTCGCGTGGACCGCAGATACCCCTTCCGAGATCCGGGAGGTCATGAAGACGAGAATCCAGGACGCTCGGCAGCGACTCCTCGTCACCTCTCCCGAATCCATGACGCGAACGCTCCGGCAATTCCTTCTCGAGGCCGCGGGCACGGGGCGGCTGGGTGGCATCGTCGTGGACGAGGCGCATCTGGTCACCCAATGGGGCCGTGACTTCCGGCCCGAGTTCCGCACCCTGGCCGAACTCAGGAGGAGCTTGATAGCTCGGGCGTGCGAGAACCATTATTCGCCACCCAAGACCCTCCTCCTGAGCGCAACGCTCGGCTCGTACGAGTTGGAGGACCTGCATTCCCTGTTCGGTGAACCTGGCCCGTGCGCGCTGGTGGCGGCGAACGCTCTCCGTGGCGAACCAGACTTGTGGATCAGGGCCGACAATGACGGCGCAGTGAGACTGCAGCACGTGCAGGAGGCGTTGGCCATGCTGCCGCGGCCGGGCATCCTGTACGTCACGTCGCCCGACACGGCCCGTGCGTGGGGGGAAATCCTTCGAAACCAGGGCTATCAGCGGTTGGCCGTGGTGACTGGCGAGACGAGCACTGAAGAGCGGGTACGCGTGCTGGAAGGCTTGCGGAGTACGGCGGGCAAACCGTCGACCGTGGACCTCGTGATCGCCACTTCAGCATTCGGCTTGGGCATCGATTACCCGCACATCCGGACAGTCGTCCACGCCTGCCTGCCTGAAACGGTTGACCGGTGGTACCAGGAAGTGGGTCGCGGCGGGCGTGACGGTGACGTCTCCGTTGGCTTGCTGATTACAGAGGAGAAGGACTACGACGAGGCTCGTAACCTGATCACAACGGTGTTGAGCCCAAAAACCGGAAAAGACCGCTGGGTCGATATCTGGGGCCACCGTCAGAAGCGTTTGCAGAAGACGTTCGTAGACCTGGAAGGCAGTCGCGGTGTTGGTCGAGGGACCTACAATCGCAGGTGGAATGTGCAGTTGTTGCAGGCCCTGGTCGAACTAGGCGCGTGTTCCCACGTTGAATCCGACTTCGAAGAGCGTCGGGAACTACCCGCCGGTGACGACGGTAGGTCCGACTGGGTCGCGATCGAGGTCAACCATGGTGACCTGGCCGATGTCACGTTCTGGGAAGAGCAATGGGGCCCTTGGCAGCGAGCGGAGATCGAACGGTCCAGGCAGTCACTGGACGCGATGTTCGCCCTTTCCCAGCAGCGTGTCGCGGCATGCGAGGGAATCGCTCGATACTACCAGCCCTCCAGTCGCATCTACGAATTGTTCGGCGAAGCCGCAGTAGAATCCGTGGCCCCGGAACCTCGGTGCGGGAGGTGCCCGGGGTGTAGGCAGGTTGGCGTGCAACCACGGCCAACCATGTTGCCGAACCCGATCGAAGCGTGGCCGCTCGACGGGTCACAAGGTCTCGATCTCGACCACCTCGCCGCGGCGGCCGGTGCCCGAAACGGGGTGATCCTGTTGACCAGCGACAACCATGATGAGGTCGCGGTCCCGCTCGCCAGAGCACTGGTCCGTCGTGGGGTGCGGCATGTCGCAGGACTCCCCGACGAGGAGTTGCCCGAGGTTCCATGGATCTTCTGGGATCCTCAACCGATCAGGCCGGCTGAGTTGACCCCCGCGCCGTCGTTCGTCGTCTATCCGCCCGGCAGCGTGGTGCCCAGAGGATGGCTCACACCGAGTCTGTGGGTACCGCAGCGGCGACACTTCAAGCGATCCTTCGACGTACTCCTGCTGGGATCGGGCGCGCTCCTGGATGGGCGTGAAGTAGGACGTGATTTCCTCAGCCTTGACGCGCGTACAGCACTGGAGATCCTCGGGAGCCGATCTTGAGTTACCTGAAGAACCAAGTCCTCGCGAGCGCTCCCGCCTTGTTCGTGATCTGCCGGTACCTCGCGCACCACCCGCCTGGTGCCACTGTCGACCGGATGAACGCGGCCTTGGCGCCGGCGTCGCTGTCCGCGGAAGTGGGTCGTGCGGGTCGGACTGCTAAGGTGCCGCCGGTCCTGTCGGACTCTCTGCAGATCGGTGTCGACATCGGTCTGTTGAATACGGAAGGTGTTCGCGACCGTCGCGTCTACACCTTGCGCCATACTTACGTGGAGCAGATCCGCGATATGCCGCCCGCTGACTCGCGGGCGTTTCGCACGTTGCTGCTTCGGCGGTTCGGTGTCCGATTGCTGGATGCGGTGGAGAAGGACGAGCCGCCACCCGACATGCCGTACGCGATCACTTGGTTGCTCATGTGGGACCCGCTGCGGTCCACATCGGACCAGTGGGATCAGGGGCCTCGCGAGAAGTTCGAACAGGCTGGTATGCGTCAAGCGGTGTACAACCCGGAGCAATGGCGCCCGTTCCTGCGCTGGGCGAGGGCGCTCGGCTTGGTCAGCATGACGGTCTCGCGTAACAAGTCGAGGGTGTCCGTCGATCCCACATGTGCGGTAGAAGGACTGGTGGGCCAGATGCCGTCGAGTGCATCCGCTCAGGAGTGGCTCGATCGCCTCTACGAACTTGCTCCCCTGCTCGGCGACCCTCGTCTGCTGCGAGCACTTCCTGATGGGATCAGCCTCCCGCCTGGGCCGACAGAAGCGGTGTCCCTGGCGTTGCTGAAGCTGGAGCGGGCGAATCGGGTGCGGTTGATGCACGCGGACGACTTCGCGGACGCCGTTGTTCTCCGGGTCGGCGGCAGGGATCGTCGCATCGCCCGGATCGAGATCGTAGAGGAGCGCCCATGACCAGCACGATGAGGGGTTTCCGCTGCTGGAGTGCGCGGTCCGTTCGAGAAACCGTCTTCTCGGACATCGGCCAGCTCCCCCTCGGGAGTGACGCGCTGTTCCTGGCAGCGCACACACCGATGGCGATCCAGCACCGGGAAGGACCCGAGGTCGGCAATGCGGATGCAGGGGAACAGCATGTGCTCAGTGCCCTCATGGCATCCTTCGGAGACCCGCGGCGCAACTCGCTGATCGCGGTCACCGGTGACTCGGGTGCCGGTAAAAGCCACGTCGTCAGATGGGTGCACGCCAACCTTCCCAAAGACGACAACAGGTTCCACGTACTGTACGTGCCGCGAGCCGTTCAGACGATCCGTCAACTGCTCAAGCGAATCGTCGAAGGGCTGCCCGGTGAAGGCGGCGCCGAGATCATGGAGCGCGTGGACGCCGCAGTTGGCGGTACCAGCCCAAACCAGTTGCGCGATCGGCTGCTCGAAGAAATGCGGCACGTGTTGACGTGGGTACTCGAACCCTCGATACCTGCGCCGGGAGAGTCGCAGGAGGACGCGGACCGCCGTGAAGCCCGGACCATGCTCCTCGGAACTGCTGACGGCGAGGGCAAGCGCAGGAACGGTTTGGCGGACCTTCTGAACGTGACGTTGGTGAACGCCTCACTGCTGCGCAGCGGTGGGTTGCTCGACCGGTTCGTTGCTTCGGTGTACGAGGAGACCTCGCGCCGCGACGAACAGCAGGACGGCTTCGCCGAAGAGGATCTACCGTTCCAAGTGCCCGGTGTGGTGAGGGCGCTGTCCGCCGACGCCGACCTCTTGGACCTGTGGAGGGTCGTCAAAGCCCAACGACAGGCGGTGCTGCGGTTGCTCGACGAAGCGTTGCGAGCGGCCGCTCCACGCACCCTGGGCTTCCGCGCCAACAACGGCGAAACGCTCGACTCATTGTTTCGGAGGTCACGTCAACTCCTCCACCAGCAAGGCAAGGAACTCGTCCTCTTGTTCGAGGACCTTGTCCAGTTCGGTCTGATCGACGGCGAATTGTACGACCAGTTCACCACCCAGCCCGGCGAGGACCTGGCCCCGCTCCGCGTGGTGTTCGCGGTCACCGACGCGCCCTTCAGTCAACTCCGCGAGACTGTCCGCACTCGAATCACGCACTGGTTCGCGGTGAACTCGACGGCGACGGTGGATCGACGGGAGTTCGTCGCTCGCTACCTCAACCTCGTTCGCGTCGGTCGCGCCGATGTCGAAGCATCGTGGGTAGGTGCCCGTGACGAACGAGGAGACTGGCCCAGGAACGCCTGTGACACGAGGGAAGAAGGGAGTCCCTGCCGCTTCCGGGACGAGTGCCACGCTGCGTTCGGCACGATCGATGTCCCCGGGGTCGGCGCAGTCGGCCTATACCCGTACAACGAGGTCGCCCTGCGCCGTGGCCTGGCGAAGCGCGGTGCCAACGCCACTCCGCGTAACATCCTCGACGTGTGCGTCCGCGAACAGTTGATCGAAGCCGACGCCCACATCGCCCAGGGTGACTACCCGCACGAACGTCTTCGTGAGCGTTTCGACTTCACGGTTCGGCGGTCGAAGGAGGTGGTAGTCGGCCGCACCGCCGGGGAACAAGCGGAACGTCTGTACCGCGCTCTCGTTCTCTGGGCGGACGAAGGTGAATTGGCACCCACTGTGGCGGAGGCGTTCTCACTGCGGCCATCCGGGCAGAAGAGCACGGTCGCCTCGACGCCGGTGACGAAGTCGCCCGATCGCCCTGCGGATCGCGGGTCGAGTCCGGCGAAACCGATCGAAGACCTCCAACCGAGCCCCTTGAACTCGTTGTTCCAGTGGCAGAACAGCACTGAAGAGATGCCCGCCGCCGAGGCGGACGAGTATCGCAGGAACCTGCGGAAGATGGTCCTGTCGCGACTCAACCTCGATCTAGACCTTTTTCACACAGCGGGCGACGGTGCAGGTGCCACATTGCTCGAGGGCCTTCTTCCAAGGCACGCCTTCGTAATCGAAGATGCCCGCGGCCGCGCGCCTGCAGCCGCCAACATCCGGTTCGACTTGACCCGCGACCCGGCCGATGTCCGAGTGCTCATCGCAGCGAAGTGGTTCTGGGACCACGGAACCTGGGAGCCAGAAGCCGGGAAGTGGCCATGGCCTGATGGCTACGAGCCGTTTGACCTCATGCTCGCCTTGGAACACCGGCTCGACCAGTGGGCGACGGAAGTCCGCCGGCGGTTCATCGAAGCAGTGGCCAATCGCGATGTGGCGCGTGCCGCCCTCGGCGTACGGGCAGTGTGTTTACTCGCCCTCGGCACGCCTCCGAACCGGCTGGGCGCGGTGAACGATGTCTTGAGCGCCAAGCCGATGAAAGCCGAGCCTCTCGACTCCTGGAGCGGGGTCGACAGTGTGGCGCGCGATGTGTTGGGCACCGTTTCACCGATCGACCTGATAGCGCAGTTCGCATCGGTTCGCCAAGGTGAGACCGGCAGCCCGCAATTGATCGATGCAGTCGGGCTTGAACTCGACCTCAAAGCGATCCTCGACAGGCCGGTCGAGTATCTACGGCGCGTTGAGAAAGAGATGGCTCCTGCTGGGTCCGATGTCGCGGCTGGTGCGAAGAAATTGGCGGCGGCGGTGGACAAGGCCGCCGCAGGCGAACTCTCACAACTGGTCGAGGCGATGGAATACCTTGAGACCGTGCTTGACGGCCATCTTCCCAAGGAGGTGGCGAAGGTAGCGCGCGAGACCGGTGAACTCGCGGTGGAACATGGACTGTTCCGCCCGGCTGACGCAGTCGGCTCTTTCCGCGAGGCGACTGACTTGGTCGAGCGCATGCCTTCCGGACTGCCTCTCGGCTGGCGGGGTGACGACCAGGTTCCTGCGGGAGATCAGGTGTTGGCGGCGCAGGCATGGGCGGCGGCGGCGATCCGCGGTGCAAGTGCGTTGGCTCGGATCAAGAACATCTTGGAAGCTACCCGTGCCGAGTGCGCGCGCAACGATGGCACCGCGGAAGACCTGCAGGCGCGCACATCGGCGGTTCGCTCAGCACTGTCCGGTATCCGGAAATACATCGATGTGTTGAGGCCAGTGGGGGGCCGCCGTGGGTGACCATGCACCTGATTGGGTTGTCGACACCAGAAGCGCTGTACGCCGCGCGAGCGACGCGAAGCAGGCGCACGAAGATCTCAGGGTGATCTCGGAGGCAGCTAGAGATCTCAGTCGACTGCTCAATCAACTCGAAGGTCTCGCTGCTGCCGCTGAGGTGGGGCTGGGTTCCTGGTGGAAGGGTATCGCGGTGCCGAGTGGTCTCGAGACCGCTCTCGAAACGGTGGAGTCGGAACCGGACCGGCGACAGATCGCCGTGGTCGTTAGGGAACTGAAGCAGTTCAACACGCGTGCTCGGAGCTCCGTCGACTCGGCGTGGTCGGAGTACGTCGAAGCTCGTGCGGGAGACGCCGCCGCCCTCCGTGACCTAGTCGACGTCCTTGCTGCAAGTGGATCCTTCGCCGTCGCCGGCAAGTTGAGGGACGCGCTGGTTGAACTGCCTGCGCTGAGGCGTCAGACACCGGACGCCGCCGCGCTGGCTCGGCTGGATGAGGTGGTGACCCTCGCGGAGGAGTTCGAAGAGTCGTTGCCGACGGCGGTGAAGGTCTTTGTGTCGGCCGCAGCACAAGGCGGTGCTTCGGTCGGCCTCCTGAACGCCGAAGTCCTGTCCTGGCTTCACGACCACGGCGTTGCTGGGAACTTCAAGGTAGTAGCGGGTAGTCCGGTGGAGGTTCCCCGTGGATGACGCAGCACTTGACGCGCTGACCGCTGTCGAATTGCGGGAGGCCCGGCTCCTGGCATGGGGCGCCGTCGGTGCTGAGTGGGACGAAGAGGAGATCCATGCTGTTCTCTCGGATTTCGGCCCGCCGCGCGAACTGCTCAAGCAACTGGTGGATGCCGCCCTGATCGTGCGAACGCCGAGCCGCCGCTATCGGTCCCGTAGCGCTGAGACGGTGCGGCTGATCGCGACACTCCGGCAGTCGTTCCGAGGCCAGGCTGTCACCGAGGGGAAGCCCTTGGTGCTGGACCACCGGTTCCTGCACCGGCCACGCCGGAGGCCCAAGCGCGATGTCCCTGTCGACGAAGTGCTCAACGACATCCGGGGCCTGATCGGTCCCCTGGGGTTGAGCGCGGCGCAGGCCTTGGCGCCAGATGCCTTTTCAGGGTTTCAGCGACGGAGTGCGTCGACAGTGTTGCAGGCGCTGCGCAGTGGTGGACGCACCGGTGTGATGGTCACCGCCGGCACGGGTAGCGGTAAGACCCTAGCCTTCTACCTGCCACTGCTGTCGTGGCTGGCCGATCAAGCGAAGACGCGACGTGAACCCGGGGTTCTGGGTCTGGCGCTCTACCCGCGCAATGAGCTGCTCAAAGATCAACTCCGAGCTTTGCTCGGCTACACCACTGCCCTTCACACGGCGAACCCCGGGTCGTCGCCGCTCAGTCTCGCGACTTGGTTCGGCCTGACGCCTTCGAGTGCCTACGCGGTGACCCAAGGGTGGGCCGAAGGATGGGTCGAACGGGGAAGAGGGTACGTCTGTCCTTTTCTGCGCTGCCTTGAATGCGACTCCGACATGGTGTGGAACAAGGCCGATGTGCTGCGGAATGAGGAGAAGCTTGTCTGCACGACCTGCGAAGCGGTGATCGATGGGAGGTTCTTGCGGCTCACCCGGGATTCCGCTCGAGACCGCCCGGCCGATCTGATGTTGAGCACCACCGAGTCGCTGAACAGGCAACTGTCCGCCCCCGGCAGCCTCCGGGCGTTCGGGCTTCGCCCCGCCAGTCTCTCGGCTGTGCTGTTGGACGAGGTGCACACCTACGAGGGGACGACGGGCGCCCAGAACGCGATCCTGCTTCGCCGCCTGAAGCACGCGCTCGGGCGTGTACCGACCTGGGTGGGCCTCTCTGCCACGTTGACCAATGCCGGTGAGTTCTTCGCGCGACTGGTGGACTTGCCACCCACCTCGATCACCGTCGTGCACCCGCACGCCGATGAACTCGAAGAGGCGGGAGCGGAGTACCTGCTCGCAATCCGAAGTGATCCCCATTCCAAAGCAGGAACGCTCTCGACGAGCATCCAGACGACCATGGCGTTGGCCCGTAGCTTGGACACGACGGTAGGTGATTTCACCGAACGCTCACCGACATCGGGTGGAGTATTCGGGAGTCGCACCTTCGTCTTCACCGACAAGCTCGACAGCACGAACCGCCTCTACTGGAACCTCTTGGACGCCGAAGGTTGGCGGTGGCCCGGCAGGCCTGCTGTGGGCAAGCGCCCGTTGACACTGGCGCATCTGAGGTCGACCAACCAGGAACGAGTAGACCCGGACCGCAAGGAGGCCGCCGAGGTTCGAGATCGCGACGGGCAGTGGTGGTGGTTGCCTGAACTGCTTGGCCACGGTGTCGAGGCAGACCGCCCCCTCCGAATCGGTCGTACCAGCTCGCAGGACCGGGGAGTGGCCGGCGAAGCGCAGGTCGTGGTTGCGACCGCGACCCTGGAGGTCGGTTTCGACGACGAGCGGGTGGGCGCGGTCGTCCAACACAAGGCCCCACACGACGCGGCTCAGTTCCTTCAGCGGAAAGGACGGGCTGGTCGCAGCCAGAGGACCAGGCCTTGGACGGTCGTCGTACTCAGCGATTGGGGGCGCGACCGCGAAGCGTGGGATGGCTATGACGCCCTGTTCGACCCCGATCTGCCACCGCGGAACCTGCCGGTCGAGAACCTCTACGTGCTGAGGATCCAGGCCGTCTACGCACTCCTGGACTGGCTTGCCGTTGAACTGCACTACAACGACCGTGACTCGACATGGGTGGATCTATCAGGTCCCGCCGCGGCTTTGTACCCCAAGAACCCGAAACAGCGTGAGCGTGCCGAGCGCAGGCAACGCGCGCTCGCGGGCCTGCTAGATCGACTGCTCCGCTCCGGGCCTGAGCGTCAACGGCTACGTCGACACCTTCTCCGCGCGTTGGGTTTGGGTGAGGGCGAAGTGTCGCAGTCAGTGGTGGACAGCGTCCTGTGGGACGCGCCTCGCCCACTCTTGTTGGCGGTCGTACCCACGATGCGGCGTTTGTTGCAGGACCAGTGGAGTGGTGAGGAACCGTTGCCGGACGATGCCGGGCTGCGCACCCGCACTCCGCTGCGACCGTTCGTGCCGGGCAACCTCTTCGATGACCTCCTGGTCCCCGATGTCGAGTTGGCCGTTCCCGGCAAAGGCGGTGAGACCACTGTCGAGCACATGCCGGCTCTGCGCGCGTTGCGTGAGTTCACCCCGGGCAACGTGACACGCCACTTCGGCATATGGGCGAAACACAAGCGGCATTGGATTCCGCTGCCCGGCGGGG
This sequence comes from Saccharothrix sp. NPDC042600, assembly GCF_040647305.1. Lineage (NCBI taxonomy): Bacteria > Bacillati > Actinomycetota > Actinomycetes > Pseudonocardiales > Pseudonocardiaceae > Saccharothrix > Saccharothrix sp. NPDC042600. The sequence goes on from NZ_JBEZBW010000026.1 coordinate 64,984, forward strand.
CCGACGACTCCGCCCTGCGGGTCGACCTTCGAGGAACGTACCGGGTGACCGCGCCCGTCGACACACTTCTCCTGCCGAACGGCCACGTCGACGTCTATTCGCCCGTCTCGGCCGAATTGCGACCAGTGGAAGATGCCGTGCGTGACTTCTCAGCGGTTGCGCCTGATTGGAAGTTCCATGTCTCCGCGCTGGGCAGCGGTACCGGAGTGTCACTTGATCGGGGTGCCGGCACGGTACTGCGATCGCTGTCCGCACACGTTCATGCCCAAGGTGGCGGGGTCCGGACCATCCGGTATGCGACCACCGCCTCCGGGACCGTTTGGGCGCCTGATGCGCGCACAGTGCGTCTGCACTACGGGGTAGGTGAGGGAGACAGTTGGTCGCCGGCTGCGGTTGGAGTGGATGTTCACTGTGATGCTTTGGAGGCTGTCGTCCGTTTGCCCGGTGAGGTGATGCGGCCGAGTGCTGCTGAACGCTCCAGCAGGCTCCGCCATCACATCCTCGTGGAAGCCGACTTGCCTGCCGACCTCTCCTGGTTCGACCGGCAGTCGCTCGCCGAGGTCGTGTTGCTGGCCGTCGTAGCCGCGAAGCGTGACGGCGACGAGTTGGCAGGGCACGACAGTTGGGGTGCGGCGCTGACGGCGGCAGCCGGGGTTCTAGGACTGACGCCGAGCGCCGATGACCACCGACCGTCGTCACACGGTCTGCACTGGATCGGGTGGTGCCAGGACTCCAACGTGATCTCGGCAGTCGTCGCTGCCGTCCGCGAGGTCACGGCCGAGGAGCGATCAGCTGCATGGGAAGCCTGGTGGAGGCGCCGCTACACACTCTCAGTCGCGCGACTGGTCGTCAGCGCCTTGTCGGCGCTTTGCCGCGGAGTGGATGGCGAGGAGTTGGCGATCGACTTGGCCCCCGAGGACGACAGCCGGTTCTTGGTGTCGGAGCCATCACCAGGTGGTACGGGGCAGATCGAGGCGTTCCTCAGAGTTTTGACCAAGGAACCCGAAGCATTCTCGCGCGCTTTGGAGGACGCACTGGCACCGACGTCAGCCGACAGCATGGACGAAGAGTTGGCGTCGCTTCTGCGCAGTGATTCGACGGGCGTCAAGTCCGCTCTACGGCGACTGCGCGAAGCATGGGAAGCAGGCCACGCGGCTGTCGGTGAAGCCGTTCACGCGGTCGACGAGGCGGCCCGCGCCGACGATCTGACGCTGGGCGGGCCCGCCCGGTCGGCGTTGAGCACGAGGTTGGCAGGCCCGGGCGCGCACCCGGACCTCCTGGCCGAGGTCGCTGCTTGGCTCGATCTTCGCGACGAGGCGGCAGAAGCTTCCGGATTCGAGATCGATGGACGCACGCTCGGTGCCCTTGTGGCTCATGAAGAGCATCTTGACGAGGTGCTGCACCTCGACGAGGGGACATCCGCACCGCGGCGCGCCAGGTCTGTGGCGAACGTGCTGTGGCCCTGGGGTGAGCAGACGGCGTCCACGAACCTCTACGGGCCCTTCCTGGAGCCCTCGAGCAATACCGTTCGCGCTCATGTGCGCCTGGGACCCCCGAGTTTCAACCTGGACAAGTGGGATGACGATCAGCGACTGGCGGTTCACGATGCGTTGCGTGAGCATCGCGAGGTCGTGCTTCGTGCCGGTCATTCGGATCGGCGGTTGTTGAGAGCCGCGTTGGTGGACCTGCAGTCCCGTCCCGTGGAGGTCGGGCCGCTCCTGTGCCATCCGGTCGTAGTCGGTCAGCGCAGTTCGGCTCGGTCCACCGAGTGTCGCCTCCTTTTGCGGGAGGCGCTGTGAATCGCGTGATCCGCAAGTCGCGCGCGCAGAGTTCCAGCGAGGTCCTGGACATGCTGGGCGCCCTGTTCTCTGCCGAGCTCGTCGCGCCGAGCAAGAGCATTTGGCTGGTTTCACCGTGGATCTCGGACGTCGAGGTGGTCGACAACAGCGCGAACACATACTCAAGCCTCGCTCGTTTCGGTAGGCGGCCGGTGCGGCTGGTTGAAATCCTGGTGACGCTGGCTGAGCAGGGGACGGCCGTCGTGGTGGGGACCACTCCGGACAAGCTCAACGACATGTTCCTGCGCAGGTTGCAAACGCTGGAACAGGACCTGCGATTGGAGCGAGGCATCGAGGTGGTGGTCGACACCACGGGCAAGCTGCACACCAAGGCGTTGACAGGCGACGATTACGCGGTTGTTGGAAGCATGAACATCACTTACACGGGGATCAACTTGCGGGAGGAGCATGTCGAGCTGCGCACCGACGAGGCATACGTTGAGCAGGCCCGGATGGATGCCTTCGAACGTTTCGGCGGTGTGTTGTGACGGCGGCGGACGTCTTGCGTCTATGCCTGGGCGACCCTGCGCGTTTCAGAGACCTTCGTGACCGGGTCGATATCCTGTTCGAGGAACAAGTCGGGTCGTGGGCAAGGGGAGCCGGAGGCTGGCTGGTTCTGCCTCTGGACCGCGACCCTCAGGCTTTCTACCTGTTGTCGGAGGACCGCGAGGGACAGCGTCGTGGCAGGGAGGTGTTGCAGGCGTTCCTCGGACCGGTCGCCTCGATCACCTCGGTGTCGCCGGACCCAGCCGCGCACCAAGTGGACCGCTTGCTGGAGGAAGCCGCGTTGCGGCACATCTCGCACATCCGCAGGGAAAACGGACAACCCGGCGACCTCTTGACTCGGATCGAGGATGCCGTTGCGACGGTGAAGGGCAAAGACGCACGGCTCAGGCTGATCAGCCCGTCGTACGTGGATTTGCTGCGTGATCTCAGGCTTGCGCTGTTGCACCGCGATGGACGTCTGGCCGAACGGATCTTCGAGGACATCAAGCTCACCGGTCGGTTGAGCGCCGAAAACATCCGCTTCCTCAGAGTCGAGGTGCTCGGCCGCCTGGAGCGGTGGCGTGAACTACGTGACCAGCGCAACCTCACCCAATTGCTCAGGGTTCGACGACCGCGCGTGGTGAACGAGATCCTGCTCGAAATGGTCTGGCACACGGAAGTCGCCGGCTTGGTCAACACAGGGCGGTCGACTCGTGAGATGTTTTACGAAGCAGACCTCGGTGCTCGCTACGGCTCGCTGATCAGCGCGGTTGATGTCCCGGCCTCGGCCGGGGGTCGAGCGGTGGGAGTCGTCACCGCCGTGGCGCTCGGCGACCCGGAGCGGGTGAAGCGTCTGCTCCTTGCGGCGGAGGACGACGTCGAACGGCGTCGGCTCACGTCTTTGGCGGAAGGGGAACTCGAAGTCCCTGCCGCGTCGGCAACCTTGCGTGATCTGTTCGAGGAAGGGCAGTACGGTGCCTTCATCCGGGCTTTCCTGGAGGCTCCGGATGCAGATTTGGCCGACTTGGCGGTTCAAGCGACGCTGGACAGTGAAGACGTCGAGCACGCTTTCGACGTGCTGACCGCGGTCAACGGTCTCGAGGCGACTGCCGGTTTGCGCCCCGATCGTCGATTGCTGCGTGACATCGAGGACCTGACCCGACTCGTCGGAGGTTCGTGCTCGGGTTGGCGGGAATGGTGTGAGCGGCTGGCTCGCGACGTGGCGTGGCCCGACGCGGCGAATGTCGCCCGTAATCAGTGCGACAGCTGGGAAGGATTGTCGCAACTGGCAGCAGACGATGTCAGAGTGGTGGCTGATGCCTTGTCAAGCGCATGGGGTGGGATCAACGGCGCACAGGTGGCAGCCAGCCTCGATGTGTTGTGCCGTGCGGCGGCCGCGGCGGCCGGCACCGGTGTTGCAGGAGAATTCTGCGACACCGTGCTGGTGTTGTTGGCCGAACAGGAGAATCTCAGTGCACCGGTTCGCGAAGCTTACTTGCTCCTCCTCGAACGCATCCTCGACGGAGGCCCTAGCGGGTCGAGGTACCGAGACGCGGTGGAGTTGACTGCAAGGCTCTGGAGCCGTGCGGCTGCGGCGTCTTCCGTGGACTGGGGGATCGGTCTGGTTGACGCACTGCTCGTAGCGCCTTCCTTCGATCCCGGTCTCCGACTCTCGGTCATCGCGGAAATTCTGAGCAAGGCTCAGAGCTACCATCACCGGTTGAGTGCGCGTCAGCGGTCCGAGCTCGTTGCCCTGGGCGAGGAAAGCGGCGTTCCTGTGGTGCTGCCGGAGCAGCAGTTCACGGAGACCGGAAACCCGTGGACGAAGCTGGATGGCAAGGTTGTGGGGTTGTACACACTCTTGCCCGCAGCGGCGGCATCACTGGCTCGGCGGTTGGCGTTGTTGTGCTCACCCGGTTCGTTCGAGTCGAACTCCGACACCGTGGGAACGGCGGCCCTGCGCTCCTTGGCCACGCGAGCCGACGTCCTTGTCGTCGACACGTGGCATGCCGCGCACGCGGCGACGGATGCGATCGATGCTGTGCGAAATCGAGACGCACAGGTCTTCCCGATCGGACGTGGTGTGAGTGCCTTCTTGCAGGCTATTGAAAGGGCTATCACCGATGGTGACTCCGACCCCCCGGGGGCCGGGACTTCTCGCGACCATGATGTCGGCCAACTGAGGCGGTAGCTCCCTTCATCACTGCTTGGTGCGCGTATGGCAAGCCGAGGTGCCATGCGCGTCGGCCGCCACGCCCTCAGCGGTGGGAGATGACGCGCATCGCGTGGCGGCGCGCCGGGCCTTCCAGGCGCGCTCGGGCGGACTCGAACAGTTCCACCGCCCGCGTGCCGCTCCACTTGCGCGGCAGCACCTCCGGCGGCAGGCCCGGGTCGAGGTAGGGCAGGCGTCGCCAGTCGGTCAGGACGCGGACGTAGGCCACGAACGCCTCCCGCTCCGACACCTCGCCGCCGGAGTCCGACGAGTACGCGGCGCAGAAGTCGGCGTAGAGGCGGTCCAGCGCGTCCAGGTCCCACCACTGGCGCACCTTGTCCGCCAGGTCCGGCATCGCCGAGAGGTAGTCGGCCCGGAACAGGTTCACGTAGTCGCGCAGCCCCAGCCGGGTCAGCCGCTCGGCGACCTCCTCGTACACGTGCGCGGGCGCGATCCACACGCCCGGCGCGGCCGTGCCGAAGCCCAGCTTGGTCAACTGGGTGCGCAGGACGTGCCGCTTCTGCCGCTCGGACTCCGGGATGGAGAACACCGCGAGCAGCCACCCGTCGGCCATCGACGCCCGCACCCGCTCGAAGATCCGGTAGTCGCCCTCGCGCAGGATCTCCTGCGCCTGCGCGGTCAGCGCGTACCCGGCGATGCCGTCCACCGCCCGCGGGTCCAGGATGCCGCGCCGCTTGAGCCGCGACACCGACGACCGGACCGCGGGCTCGTCCACGCCCAGCTCGGCCAGCAACCGCACCAGCGACCCCACCGCGAGCCACCCGCCGCTGGGCCGCGCGTAGAGACCGTACAGCGTCACGATCAGCTGCCGCGGCTGCGTGCCCCGGCCCGGGGCCGCGTCGAGGGCCGGTTCGTCCAGGTCGAGCATCGTCACGCGCACACCTTAACCCGCTCGCGTGGCATGTCGTGTCATTGACTGCCGTCACAAGCCCGCAATACGATGTTCCGACCTTCCGCCACGCGGCCAAGCGAGGTGCAGCGCGATGCAGCTCTCACCCTCCGCCCACCGGGACACCTTCTGCCGGGACAACCTCCCGCCCGCGCACCTCTGGCCCGACCTGCGCCCGCTGGACCACCCGGAACGCCTCAACTGCGCCGAGGTCCTGCTCGACCGGACCGCGCAACGCCTCGGCCCCGACCGGCCGTGCCTGCTCGGCGGCGGCCACCGCTGGACCTACGGCGACGTGCGGGACAGCGTCAACCGGCTCGCCCACGTCCTCACCGACCACTTCGGCCTGGTGCCGGGCAACCGGGTCCTGCTGCGCGGCCCCAACACGCCGTGGCTCGCGGTCTGCTGGCTCGCCGTCGTCAAAGCGGGCGGCGTCGTCGTGGCCACCATGCCCCTGTTACGCACGGGCGAACTGCGAACCGTCTGCGACACCGCGAAACCGTTCCTGGCGTTGTGCGACGACCGGTTCACCGACGCCCTGGAACCGTTGCGCGACAACATGACCGTCGTTGGCCAGGAAGAACTGGACAAGCTCAGCGCCGCAGCCCCGGCCGATTACACCGCCGTGGACACCGCCGCCGACGACGTGGTCCTGCTCGGCTTCACCTCCGGCACCACCGGCCGCCCCAAGGCCACCATGCACTTCCACCGCGACGTCCTGGCCATCGCCGACACCTTCTCCGCCCACACCGTCCGACCCCGCCCGGACGACCTGTTCACCGGCACCCCGCCGCTGGCGTTCACCTTCGGGCTCGGTGGCCTGCTGGTGTTCCCGCTGCGCGCCGGCGCGGCCACCCTCCTGCTGGAACGCCAGACCCCGGTCGAACTCGCCGAGACCGCCCACGCCAACGGCGTCACGGTCCTGTTCACCGCGCCGACCGTCTACCGCGCGATCCTCGCCGCCGGCAAGGCCGACCTGCTGCGCGGCGTCCGCCGGTGCGTCTCGGCCGGGGAGGCGCTGCCCGCCCAGGTCTCCGAGGACTTCCACGCCGCCACCGGCACCCGCGTCATCGACGGCATCGGCGCGACCGAGATGCTGCACGTGTTCATCTCCGCCGCCGACGACGAGGTCCGGCCCGGCGCGACCGGCAAGGTCGTGCCCGGCTACGAAGCCGCCGTGCTGGACGCAGACGGCCACCCGGTGCCCGACGGCGTCGCCGGCCGCCTGGCCGTGCGCGGCCCCACGGGCTGCCGCTACCTGGCCGACGAACGCCAGGCCGCCTACGTCCACAACGGCTGGAACATCACCGGCGACACCTACGTCCGCGACGCCGACGGCTACTTCTGGTACCAGGCCCGCAACGACGACATGATCATCTCCGCGGGCTACAATATCGCCGGCCCCGAGGTCGAGGCCGCGCTCAACCGGCACCCGAACGTCGAGGACTGCGGTGTGGTCGCGGCCCCGGACGACGAGCGGGGCTGGATCGTGAAGGCCTACGTGATCGCCGAGGGCGTGACCGCCGCCGACCTCCAGGACTTCGTCAAGGCCACCATCGCCCCGTACAAGTACCCGCGCGCGGTCGAGTTCGTCACCGAGCTGCCGCGCACCGACACCGGGAAGCTGCAACGGTTCCGGCTGCGCGAGTGGGCGGCGGCCGGGACCCCGTCGGACGTGCTCAGTCCCGCAACGGCTGACCGTTGAGGTGCAACGAGAACACGTCAAACCGGTTGTAGTGGCCGATGATGTCGTGCATCTGCTTGGGCTGGATGCACCGGGCCAGGTCGATCTCCCCGTACACCACCCCTTCGTCGTCGATCAGCGGCTGCACCACCGGCCGCCCGTCGGGCCCGAAGATCCCCGACAACGCGCTGCGCGGCCGGGCCAGCAACTCCCGCGCCACGGGATCGTCACCGGCGACGGCGTCCACGATCGCCGGGGAGATGGTCGAGCACGACACGACCGAGAACAGCTTGCCCTCGAACGCGTGCGCTGCGGTGCGGATCGCGATGGCCTCCGCCATGTCGTAGTCGGCCGGCGCGACCGGCAGGGCGATGTAGTTCGCCACGTGCACCAGCTCGCCCTGCGCCAGCAGCGCGAACCGGGCGAGCGTGTTGGTGTTCTCGCCGCACGCCAGCACGCCCAGCGGACCCACGGGCGTCCGGTGGACGCGCAACGAGCTGCCGTCACCCCCGGTCCAGGTCAGCTTCTCCGCCCAGGTCGGCACGAGCTTGCGGTGCGCGCCCAGCACCGTGCCGTCCGGGCCGATGACCAGCGCCGTGTTGTAGAGGACGCCCAGGCTGTGCTTGCCGCGCTCGTTCACCCCGATGACGACGGTCGTGCCGGTGGCCGCGGCGGCGGCGCGCAGGGTGTCCACGTGCGGGCCCGGCACGTCGATCGCCGCCCGGTAGAGCCGCTCGTACCAGGGCGACCCGGCCACCGGGTTCATCGTCCAGTTCCAGTACGGGTAGCCGGGCACGAACACCTCGGGGAACGCGACCAGCGACGCCCCGTTGGCGGCGGCCTCCCGGATCAGCGACACCGCCTTCTGCACGGTCTTCGCCGCGTCCAGGTACTCCGGCGCGGTCTGCACGGCCGCCGCGGTGAACCTCGGGAACTCGTCCATCACGCCCTCCTGGCGGGCCGTTCGGGTTCGGGCCGGGGAGCGGCCTCGCCGGCGGCGTAGACGCGGGGCCACCGCGCGCCGGGTCCGGTGTAGCCGAGCGCGGCGGCGGCGTGCAGCGTCCAGGCCGGGTCGTGCACGTGCGCGCGGCCGACGCCGACCAGGTCCGCCCGCCCGGCCAGGATGATCGAGGCCGCGTCGTCCCACGTCGAGATCGCCCCCACGGCCAGGGTCGGGACACCGGCCTCGGCGCGGATGCGTTCGGCGAACGGCGTCTGGAAGCTGCGCCCGTACGCGGGTTGCTGCTCGGGCACGACCTCGCCGCTGGACACGTCCACCACGTCCACCCCGTGCTCGGCGAACGCGCGGGCGATCTCGACCGCGTCCTCCAGCGTGGTCCCGCCGGGTGCCCAGTCGACCGCGGAGATCCGGGCCAGCAACGGTCCTCGCCACCGCGCCCGCACGGCGTCCAGCACGGCCAGCGGGAAGCGGAGGCGGTGGGTCAGCGGCCCGCCGAACGCGTCGGCGCGGTGGTTGGTGAGCGGCGACAGGAACGTGGAGAGCAGGAACCCGTGCCCGGCTTGGACTTCCAGCACGTCGAACCCGGCTTCGGCGGCTCGGCGGGCGGCTTCGGCGAACTGGTCGGCGATCACGTCGAGGTCGTCCGGTGTCAGCGCGCGGGGGAGGGGCAGCGAGCCGTAGGGGACGAGGGAGGGGCCGACCGGGGCCGAGCCTCGGCGGCCGGAGTGGTTGAGCTGCACGCCGATCCGCGCGTCGGTGTGGGTGTGGACGGCGTCGGTGACGCGCCGCCACGCCTGGACCTGCGCGTCGGTGTAGAGGCCGGGGCAGGACGGTGTCGCACGGCCGTGCGGGCCGACCGCGGTCATGCCGGTCAGCACCAGTCCCGCCCCGCCGAGCGCTTTGCCGGTCAGGTGCAGCAGTTCCGCGTCGCCGGGGACGCCGTCGGTCGCGCTGTCGGTGGCGATGGGCGCGGCCACGACCCGGTTCACCAGCTCGACGCCGCGCAGCCGGAAGGGCTGGAACAGCGGCGGGCGGGTGTCCGGGCCGCCGCAGTGCCGGGCGAACCAGGCGTCGGCGGCGGCGGTGTAGGCCGGGTCGCGGCGGCGCAGGTTGTCGTAGGTGACCCGGCGGCTGCGGGTGAGCAGGTTGAACGCGAACTGCTCGGGGTCCTGGCCGACCGACTGGCCGATGCGTTCGAACCACTCCAGGCTGGCCTGCGCGGCGCGCTGGGTGGACTCCACGACCGGGCGGCGCTCGCGTTCGTAGCGGTCGAGGTCGGGCAGGGCGTCGGCGAGCGCGACCGCGTCCTCCATGGCGAGCTTGGTGCCCGAGCCGATGGAGAAGTGGGCGGTGTGGGCGGCGTCGCCGAGCAGGACGACGTTGCCGTGCCGCCAGGTCCGGTTGCGCACGGTGGTGAACCGCAGCCAGCGGGAGTTGTTGGTGAGCAGCCGGTAGCCCAGCAGGTCGGCGCAGCGGGCCACGCTGTCCTCGTCGCTCGCGCCGGGCGGGAGGTCGGGGTCGGTGAACCCGGCGCGGCGCCAGGTGTCCTCGGGGACTTCCACGATGAAGGTGCTGCGGTCGGCGCTGTAGGGGTAGGCGTGGACCTGCACCGGGCCGACGTCGGTTTCGGCGATGAGGAAGGTGAAGGCGTCGAAGACGTGGTCGGTGGCCAGCCACATGTAGCGGCAGCGGCGGACGTCCAGGGTGGGGCGGAAGACGTCGGCGTGCGCGGCGCGGGTGGCGGAGTTGACGCCGTCGGCGGCCACGACCAGGTCGTGGTGGGTGGCGAGTTCGGCGGCCGGGGGCGCGGTGGTGCTGTGGCGGACCTCCACGCCGAGGTCGGCGCAGCGTTTCTGGAGGATCTCCAGCAGGCGTTTCCGGGAGATGGCCGCGAAGCCGTGGCCGCCGGAGGTCTGGACGGTGCCCCGGTAGTGGATGTCGATGTCGCTCCACCGGACGAACTCGGCTTCCATGGCGGCGAACACGGCCGGGTCGGCGCGGGCGATGCCGTCGAGGGTGTCGTCGGAGAAGACCACGCCGAAGCCGAACGTGTCGTCGGCGGCGTTGCGCTCCCAGACCGTGATGCGGCGGGCGGGGTCGCGTTCCTTGGCCAGGGCGGCGAAGTACAGGCCACCGGGCCCGCCGCCGATCACCGCGACCTTCATGACGGCCCCAGGGCGGCGCGCACGTGCGGCGGCCACGGGCTGGCTTTGTCGTCCTCGGGTTCGGCGTGGGCGATGACCACGTGGCCTTGTGCCGCCAGGCCTTGCGGACCGTGGACCTCGAAGGCGTAGCGCAGGGAGGTCCGGCCGATCGAGGCGACCCACAGCCGGGTGCGGATGGTCTCGCCGAACCGCAGTCGGGCGCGGTAGTCGACTTCGTGACGGACTCGGGGGGTGCGGCCGAACAACCAGTCCAGGCCGTGCGCGCGCAGGAGTTCGGCTTCGGCGGCCTCTACCCATCTCAGGATCGCCGAGTGGTGCTGGTGGCCGGCGGCGTCGGTGTCATGCCACTCGACCACCCGCTCGATCGTGACCTCGGGCGCGTCGGCCATAGACCCCTCCCTTGACAGCTCCGACGCTATAGCGGTTCGATGACGACCGTCAAGAAACAGCACTACGGTGGCGAGGCCGCGTCGGCTTGTCGGGTCGCCTTTCCCGACGATCACGCTTTTCGATCGGCGGGAAAGACGGCGCGACAAGCCGACATCGGGGCGGCCTCGCCCGCGACGCCGAAGGCGGCGCAATCGAACACAGGAGCTGCCATGACGCTCAGCGACGACGTCCTCGGGCGGGCGCGGGTCACCGACAACGAGGAACTGAAGGCCTTCTACCGCGAGCTGGCCACCCACGAGGCCGGCGCGCTGTGGACCGTGGCCAACGACATCGAGCCCTGGTACCCGCAGCCGAAGTCCGTGCCGACCCTGTGGCGCTACGCCGACCTGCGCCCGCTGGTGCTGCGCTCCCTCGACCTGGTCACCGGCGACGACGCCGGCCGCCGCGTGGTGATGCTGACCAACCCCGAGCGCAAGGACGTCGCCGCCGCCGTCGGCCTGCTCTACACCGGCCTGCAGGTCATGGGACCGGGGGAGTCCATGACCGCGCACCGCCACCAGGCCTCCGCGCTGCGGTTCGTGGTCGAGGGGCAGGGCGCGTGGACGATCGTGGACGGCCAGAAGCTCAAGGTCGGCCCGGGTGACTTCGCCATCACGCCCAACTGGACGTGGCACGAGCACGGCAACGAGTCCGCCGAGGGCCCGTGCATCTGGCAGGACGGGCTGGACATCCCGCTGGTCAACGCGTTCGACGCGAACTTCTACGAAGTCCACCCGAACGTGTACCAGGAGCCGGGCAAGGTGGAGAACTGGTCGCTGCTGACCTACGGCGCGGGCCAGTTGCGGCCCTACGGGTTCGGCGACACGTGGACCAAGCCGTACTCGCCACTGCTGGCCTACCCGTGGGAGCCGACCTACGAGGCGCTGCGCAACGCGGCGAAGGCGATCGACGGGTCGCCCTACGACGGCGTGATCATGGAGTACAGCAACCCGTTGACCGGCGGGTCGGTCATGCCGACGATGAGCGCCCACATGCAGTTGCTGCGCCCCGGCGAGGCGACGCTGGCGCACCGGCACACCGGGTCCGTCGTCTACAACGTCGCCAAGGGCAGCGGGTACTCGGTCATCGCCGGGCGACGGTTCGACTGGACGCAGGGTGACATCTTCTGCGTGCCGTCGTGGGCCTGGCACGAGCACGCCAACGGCAGCGACTCCGACGACGCGTGCCTGTTCTCGTTCAACGACTTCCCGGTGATGCGGGCGCTCGCGTTCTGGCGCGAGGAGGCCTACCCGGACAACGACGGCCACCAGCCGGTCTAGAGGAGAGCCATGCTCCTGGTCACGTACTCGACCGCCGGCGGGCCGCGCCGGGTCGGGGAGCTGCGCGGTGACACCGTGGTCGGCACGGGGTTCTCGTCCCCGCTCGACGTCACGGCCCCGGTGGACGGCCCGGCGCTGCCGTTGAGCGCGGTGACGCTGCACGCCCCGTTCCGACCGGGCAAGATCATCGGCGTCGGCCTGAACTACACCGAGCACGTGGCCGAGTCCGCCCGCGCCCTGGACACCGACCGCGAGCTGCCGCAGCGGCCGGTGCTGTTCAGCAAGCCCGCCACGGCGGTCATCGGTCCCGGGGAACCGATCCTGCACAACGCGTCGCTGACGTCGCAGTTGGACTGGGAGTGCGAGCTGGCGGTGGTGATCGGGCGCGTCGCGCGCCGGGTGTCGGTGGAGGACGCGCTGGACCACGTGTTCGGGTACAGCATCGTCAACGACATCAGCGCCCGTGACCAGCGCCGGTCCGGGCAGTGGTTCTACTCCAAGGGGCAGGACTCCTACGCGCCCTTCGGCCCGGCCGTGCTGACCGCCGACGCGGTGCCCGACCCGCACGACCTGGACCTGTCGTTGCGGGTCAACGGCGAGGTCAAGCAGAAGTCGAACACGCGGTACATGCTGTTCACGATCCCGGAGCTGATCGCCGACATCACGGCGGGCATGACGTTGGAACCGGGTGACGTGATCGCGACCGGGTCGCCCGCGGGGGTGGGCGCGAGCTTCACGCCGCAGCGGTTCCTGTGGCCGGGGGACGTCGTGGAGGCGTCGGTGGCGGGGATCGGGACGCTGCGCAACCCGGTGGTGGACGCGCGATGAGGACGTTCCGGGTGGGGCAGATCGTGCCGAGCTCGAACGTGACGATGGAGGTGGAGGTCCCGGCGCTGTTCCGGGCGCGGGAGGCGGTGGAGCCGGAGCGCTTCACGTTCCATTCGAGCCGGATGCGCATGACCCGGGTGGTCGAGTCGGAGTTGGCGGCGATGGACGCGGACTCCTCTCGTTGCGCGATCGAGCTTTCCGACGCGCGGGTGGACGTGCTCGGGTACGCGTGCCTGGTGGCGATCATGTGCATGGGGCCGGGCTACCACCGCGAGTCCGAGGCGGCTTTGTCGGCGTTGACCGCGCCTGCTCCGGTGGTGACCAGTGCCGGGGCGCTGGTGGCGGGGCTGGGCGTGATGGGGGCGCGGCGGGTGGCGTTGATCGCGCCCTACCTGCGGCCGTTGACCGAGACGGTGGTGGCGTACCTGCGGTCGGAGGGGGTGGAGGTCGTGGACTACCGGGCGTTGGAGATCCCGGACAACCTGGCGGTGGCGGCCCACGACCCGGCGGCCCTGGTGGCCATCGCGCGGTCGTTGGACCACGCGTCGGCGGACGCGATCGTGTTGTCGGCGTGCGTGCAGATGCCGTCGCTGGCGGCGATCGAGGTGGTGGAGCGGGAGTTGGGCAAGCCGGTGCTGTCCGCCGCCGTCGCGACGGCCCACCAGATGATGCGGGCGCTCGGCCTGCGGGCGGTGGCGCCGGGCGCGGGCACGCTCCTGTCCGGGCGGTACGCGTAGACGCAGACGCATGCAGCGGCGACGGTTGCGCATGGATCACCGGGGCCCGAACCGGTTGGCTGGACGGCGAGACCAACCACAGGGGAGGACCGCAGATGTCGGTGATGGACGCAGCCCAGCGCGAGGAGTTCCTGGCCGGGGTGCACGTCGGGGTCATGGCCATCGCCCGGACCGAAGGGCCGCCGCTGGCCGTGCCCGTCTGGTACCACTACGAGCCCGGTGGGGAGGTGCTCGTGCAGACCCACCCGGACGCCGTGAAGTACCGGCTCGCCACCGCCGCCGGCGGGTTCAGCCTCGCCGCCCAGATCGACACCCCGCCCTACCGGTACGTCAGCGTGTCCGGGCCGTTGACCGGGGTCGTGGAGGACACGCCGTGGGCCGAGGTGGACGCGTTGGCCCGCCGGTACTTCGGGGACGGCGCCGACGAGTACCTCAAGACCCTGGAGGGGCAGCGGATCGCGACCCTGCGGATGCGGCCCGAACGGTGGTACTCCGCCGATTACAGTTGAGTCGCGTGATCACCGAAGTGGACGCCGACCGGCTCGCCGCGCAGTTCGCCGAGCACGTCGCTTGTCGTGGGTCGTCTGCGAGCCGCAGCGCGTTTAAATCAGTCGCTTGACTTAACTCTGTGGAGGTGGCTGACTACGGGGAGCAGCACACCGACCCGGAGGAGGGCTGTCCCGTGGGACACGACGAGGTGCTCGACTACCCCCTGCCCAACCCGACGGCGCTGGAGCCGCCGGTCGAGTGGGAGCGGCTGCGGCAGGGGTGTCCGGTGGCCCCGATCCGGCTGCCCAGCGGCGACCGGGCCGTGGTGCTGACCCGGTACGCCGACGTCAAGCAGGTGCTCGCCGACCCGCGCTTCACCCGCCGGCTCAACGCGCCCGACGCCGCCCGCGTCGCCGACAGCGAGTCCGGCGGCGTGTTCAACAACGACCTCGCCGCCGCGATCCCCGACGGCGGGCCGGAGCACCAGCGGTGGCGGCAGCTGGTGGGCAAGTGGTTCACGGTCAAGCGGTTGAACTCGCTGCGGCCCGCGATCGAGGCGATGGCGAACCAGCTCGTGGACGCCATGGTCGCCGAAGGCGCGCCCGCCGACCTCAAGGCCTCGGTCGGGTTCCCGTTGCCGGTGTGGGTGATCTGCGAGCTGCTCGGCGTGCCGGACTCCGACCGCGACCGGTTCTCCCACTGGTCGGACGCGATGCTCAACCTCACCCGCTACACCGACGACGAGATCCGCACCGCGCAGGCCGAGTTCATCGGCTACATGGTCGCCCACGTCGAGGCCAAGCGCGCCGAGCCGCGCGACGACCTGCTCAGCGCCCTGATCACCGACGGCACGTTGTCGCCGCAAGCCCTGCTGGCCACCGGCCTGGGCCTGCTGGTCGCGGGGCACGAGACCACGGCGAACATGATCGGCAAGATGGTCGGCATGCTGCTGTCGGACCGGTCCCGGTGGGAGCGGCTGCTCGCCGACCCGTCGCTGGTGCGCTCGGCGGTGGAGGAGTCGCTGCGGTTCGACGCCAACCCCGGTGTCGGCCTGCCCCGCTACATCACCGAGGACACCGAGATCGGCGGCGAGGTCGTGCCGCGCGGCACGACGGTGATGTGCAGCATGGGCGCGGCCAACCGGGACGAGTCGGCGTTCGACCGGGCGGCGGAGATGGACCTGACCCGCAGCCCCAACCCGCACCTGGCGTTCGGCTCGGGCGCGCACTCGTGCCTCGGGCAGGCGTTGGCCCGCACGGAACTCCAGGTGACGCTGGAAGTCCTGCTGCGCCGGCTGCCGGACCTGCGGCTCGCGGTGGAGCCGGCGGAGCTTAACCGGGTCGAGGGGCTGGTGGTCGGAGGGCTGCGCGAAGTGCCGGTACGGTGGTGACCGTGGTGACCGACGTCGGCAGGACCCCCAGGGCGGAGCAGGTCGGCGCCACCCGGCGGCAGATCCTGGACACCGCGGAGCGGCTGTTCGCCGAGCACGGGCTCCACGCGGTGTCCAACCGGCAGATCAGCGCCGCCGCGGGGCAGGGGAACAACACCGCCGTCGGTTACCACTTCGGCACGAAAGCGGACCTGGTGCGCGCGATCGTGCGCCGGCACGTCGAGCCGATGGAGGCGCTGCGGCTGGAGATGGTCGCCGCCGCCGAGGGCGCGGACGACGTGCGCGAGTGGATCTCGTGCCTGGTCCGGCCGGTCACCGCGCACCTGGCGGGGCTGGGCGAGCGCACCTGGTTCGCCCGCTTCGCCGCGCAGGTCACGACCGACCCGGCGTCGCGGGCGATCATCGTCGAGGAGGCGCTGGCCACGCCGTCGCTGCGGGAGGTCGTCGCGGGCCTGGCGCGGTGCCTGCCCGACCTGCCCGCGGACGTCCGCACCGAGCGGGCGGACATGGTGCGCACCCTGATGGTCCACGTGTGCGCGGAGCGGGAGCGGGCGGTGGCCGACGGGACCGCCATCCCGGGCGCGGGCTGGGACGAGACCGCGACCGGCCTGGTCGACGCGATCACCGGGCTGTGGTTGGCCCCGGTGTCCCGTCGCTGACCCCCATTTGAACGGACTGTCACGCCCCGATCACGTGTAGTGTTAAGTCAGTTGATTGACCGGTGTGCGCTTGGGGCTGGGGAGCGATGAGCGGCAGGGCGGTGGGCTCACCCGGGACGCGGGAGCTGGCGGAGGCGGAACGCCTGGTGGCCGAGCGCGGGGTGGACGCGGTGCGGCCCAGCGCGGAATTGGTGCGCGCGGTCGTGCGGCGGCACACCGGGCCGATGGAGCGAGCACGGGCGCGGATGCTCGCCGAGGTCGGCGCCAGCGACGATGTGTGGGACTGGGTGGCGTGCCTGGTGCGGCCGTGGACCGACCACCTGGCCGCGCTGGGCAGCCCCACCTGGATCGCCCGGTTCGGCGCGCGGGTGGTGGCGGACCCGGCGCTGCGCCAGGTGTTGTTGGACGAAGCGCTGGACGCCGAGCCCGTGCGGCGCGTGGTCGAGGGGCTCAACCGGTGCCTGCCCGCGCTGCCGGTGCCGGTCTACCTGGAACGCGGCGCGATGACCCGCCACCTCGTGCTGCACATGTGCGCGGAACGCGAACGCGCGCTGGCCGTTCGGGCGCCGACCGCGCGGGCGTCGTGGGACGACACGGCCGCCGGGTTGATCTCGGCGATCGTCGGCCTGTGGCTCGCGCCGGTCAGCACGGCCGGCGCGTGAGGAGAGGAGTCAGGGTGGAGATCTTCGTGGACGAGGGCAAGTGCTGCGGCGCGGGCGCGTGCGTCATGGCCGCGCCGGAGGTGTTCGACCAGCGCGACGAGGACGGCGTGGTGGTGCTGCTGGACGCCGAGCCGGCCGAGCACCTGCACGCGGCGGTCCGCGAGGCGGTGTCGGTGTGCCCGGCGGGCGCGATCGGCCTGCGGTGACCCAGGACCCGGCGGATTCGGGCGCTGTGGGTTCGGGCGCGGTGGTTTCGGGCGCGGTGGTTTCGGGCGCTGTCGGTTCGGTTGTCGTGGTGGGCGCGTCGGCCGCCGGTCTGTGCACCGCCGAAGCGTTGCGGCGCAGGGGGTTCACCGGCGAGCTGACCCTGCTCGGGGCCGAGCCGCACCCGCCCTACGACCGGCCGCCGCTGTCCAAGCAGGTCCTCGCGGGCACGTGGGAGCCGGACCGGACGCGGCTGCGTGCCGTGGACGCCCGGCTGGTGCTGGGCGACCCCGCGGTGGCGCTGGACGTGCCCGGCCGCGCCGTGCGCACCGCGAGCGGCCTCGGCCTGGCCGGCGACGCCGTCGTGCTGGCCACCGGTGTGCGGCCCCGGCGGCTGCCCGACCAGGACCGGCTGGCCGGCGTGCACGTGCTGCGCACCCTGGACGACTCGCTGGCCCTGCGCGCGGACCTGCTGGGCGCGTCGCGGCTGGTCGTGGTGGGCGACGGCGTCCTGGGCGCGGAGACCGCCGCCACCGCACGGGGCCTGGGCCTGGACGTCACGTTGGTCGGCCCGCTGCGGGCACCGCTGGAACTGCAACTCGGGCCGCACGCGGCGGAGGTCCTCGCCGGCCTGCACACCGCGCACGGCGTGCGGCTGGTCCGCGCCGCCGTCAGCGGCCTGACCGGTGACGACCGGGTGCGCGGCGTGCTGCTCGCGACCGGCGAGGAGCTGCCCGCCGACGTGGTCGTGGTCGCGCTGGGCGCGCTGCCCAACACCGAGTGGCTCGCCGACAGCGGCTTGGCGCTGGACAACGGGGTCGTGTGCGACGCGCGCTGCCGGGCCGCCGAGGGCGTCTACGCGGTCGGCGACGTGGCTCGCTGGCACCACGACCGGCTGGGCCCGATCCGCCTGGAGAACCGCACCAACGCCACCGAGCAGGCCGCCGCCGTGGCCGACAACATCCTGGGCGCGGACCGCGTCTACGCGCCGGTGCCGTTCTTCTGGACCGACCAGTTCGACGCGCGGATCCACCTGCACGGCGTGCCGACCGGCGAGGCCGAGGTGGTGGACGGCGACGTGGGGGCGCGCCGGTTCGTCACCGTGCACCACCGCGACGGCGTGCCCGTGGGCGTGCTGGGCTGGAACATGCCCAAACAGGCCCGCCAACTCCGCGCCCGCCTGCTGGGGTGACCGTGCCGGTCAGCGCCGCCCGGCGCGCGCGAGGTCCTGGAGTTCGGCGGTGCACATCATGAACCGGCCGGTCGGCAGGTGCCGCATGTAGTGGGCCAGGTCCGCGCCGAGGGCGAACACGTGCACCGGGGTGCCGGTCTCCAGGCCGGACTCGACGGCGTGCCGCAGGCCGGCCAGCACCGCCGGGTGCCGGGTCTGGTAGACCGACGCGACCAGGTGGTTGCCCCGGTCGGCGGCCAGGTAGAACTGGATGAGGTCCTTGGTGCCCACGAAGATCTCGCTCGCCCCGGCCGCGCAGAACTCGCCCGTGTGGTGCACGGCGGCGGGCGTCTCCACGAACACCGACAGCGGGGTGCCCCCGCCCAGGTCGAGGTGGCGGCGCAGGCGCAGGAACTCGTCCGGGTCGTTGATGAACGGCACCGCGAAGCTCAACCGGTCCGCGTCCTGGCCCAGGCGTTCGGCCACATGGGCGCGCAGCGCGCGGAACGCGTGCGGGTACAGCGGCTCCTCGACCAGCCAGCGCGCGCCGTGGTTGCCCATCTCGGGGTTGGGCTCGTCGTCCACGGCCACGCCGGTGGTGATCCGGGCGGCGTCGTCGGAGCGCAGGTCGAGCAGCCGCATGATCACGCGCTGGCCGGGCAGCAGCTCCTTGACCATCGAGCACAGCTCCGCGGCGATGGCCGCCCCGTAGCGCTCGGCCTCCTCGACGCCGCCGCGCAGCGCGTCCAGCGGGCTCAACCCCGCCGACAGGCACACGAACTCCTCGCGGATGAAGTACGAGTCCACCTGCTCGACGCGCGGGGCGACGGCGTTGGTGGACTGGATGTCGGTGGCGTCCGCGACGACCACGCACACCGACTCCAGGTCCTCGACGGCCACGGCGGGCGGTTCGGGCAGCGCCGCCAGGCCCTCCGCGTCGCCGAGCACCACCGACTGCCGGTCGATGCGCAGGGTGACCTCGCCGTCGATCCCGGCCAGCTCCTCCGGCGGCACGCGCAGCACGGGGATGCCCCGCGACCGGCACAGCGACTGCATGTGACCGGTGCGCCCGCCGCGGGCGCAGATCACCGCGGCCGAGGTGACGATCGTGTCGTACAGGTCCGGGCCGAGCGTCTCGACCACCAGCACCGACCCGTCACCGCGGCGGCCGGAGCGGTTGCACGTGCCGCGCACGCTCGTGGCGGGCGTGCCGACCAGCAACACCCCGGGAACCTCGCGTGGACCCACCTGTCGTCCCCCATCCGATCGGCGCCTGCCCAAGATCAGGCTGGCAGCCGGTCGGCGGAGGCCGCATCTTCACGGCTGCCCGATGGGTCACCCCCCAACCCCAGCAGCGCGCGCAGCTCACGCGGCGTCACGGACAGGTCGTTGAGCTTCTCGGTGGCGGCGGCGTTCACCGCGCGGCGCAGCGCCCGCTCCGGCACTCCCGCGCGCCGCAACGCCCCCATGCACGTCTCCACCTGCGCGGCGAACGCCTCGCGCTCGTGGCGGGTGCGGGCGGCCATGCGGCGGACCTCCAGCATCACCGACCGTTGGAACGCCGCCGGGTCGGGGACCTCCACCTCGGCCTGGTCGTAGCACGACTCCAACCGGCGCAGCACCGCCGCCGCGACGCCGACCGAGTGGTTCTTGATCGCCGCCAGGTTGAAGGTGAACGCGCCGGTGCGGCCGTTGCGCACGATCTCGTCGCCCTCGCGCGGGCTGCCGATGACCGACAGGGGACCGGCGGGGCGGCCGTCCGCGCCGAGCAGGGTGCCGTCCGCGTCCACCTCGACCCCGCGCCCGGTCCGGGCGTGCGGCACGGCGAAGCCCTTGCGCAGCAACGTGGACCACAACGCCGAGTCCACCCGCGCGTAGTCCGACTCGCGGCCGAAGTTGGAGATCACCAGGTCCGCCTCGATGGTCTTCGGCGTCGCGCCGGACACCGACACCGCGAGCCGGCCGCCGGCGTCCTCGATGCGCTCGACCTTGCCGGTGGTCACCGCGATCCGGCCGGCGCGCATCGCCTCGTCCACGATCTCGGTGGTGTAGGCGACGGCGCTGACCCGCAGGGTGGCCAGCAGGCTGCCGTAGCTGTCCAGCAGCGCCCGCAGGTCCGCCGACGGGACGCGGCGCAGGATCTCCGGCAGGTACGGCTCCCACGACTTGGACACCCGCTCGGTGACCACGACCGGCGAGACGTCCGGGTGGTCGCGCGCCACCGCCGCGCACGCCCGCGCCCACTCGGCCCGGAACCGCCGCACGAGCGCCTCGCGCCCCTCGTACCGGTCGGCGCGCAGCTCGGGCGGCGGCAGGGTGAGGACGCGGTGGCGGTGGTCGGTCGGGTAGGTGCGCAGGGTGAGGCCGGACCGGGAGATCATGTGGATGCGTCCGGTGTGGCCTCGGCGCAGCAGCAGCGCGGCGGAGTCGTACGCGCTGAGCAACGTGCCCACCACGGCGACCTCGGCGTCCGGCGGCAACGCCAGGAGCTGCTCGATCCCGTGGTGCGAGTAGGGGTCCCGCACGAACGCGGGGTGGTCCAGGACAGCGTCGGCGAACACCGGGCGCCGCTTCTCCAGACCCGTGGCGACCACGACGTGGTCGGCGGCCAGGACGGTGCGCTTCTCGTTGGGGTGCAAGGAGAAGCCCTCGATCGTCACCGCTAATCGCGCGCCCTCGGGCTCGACGTCGACCACCTCGCCGTCGGCCTGGACCAGGGACGCGCCGGGCGGCGCCTCGCGGACCGCGGCGGCGAGGCGGTCGGCCAGGTAGTCCGGGTAGATCCGGCGCGGCGCGGGCCCGGACTCGGTGAACACGTGCTCGCGCCACGGGTCCGGCCAGTCGGCGCGGTCGGCCTCGTGGTTGGCCCAGGCGACGAAGTCGTCCACGTCCTCGCGGAACACGGCCATGCGACCGGCCTGGATGTTGAACACGTGGTGCCAGTGGTTGCCCGCCCGGTGGTAGGCGACACCGCCGTTGCGGTACTCCGGGCGGCGTTCGACGAGCACCACCCGCAGCGGCTCGCGGGCGAACTGGAGCAGGCGCAGGGCGGTGGCGGTCCCGCCCAGCCCCGCTCCGACGATGACGACCGTGCGGTCGGAGGATCCCACCAGGCAACCCCGTTCCCCAGTACCCACCGGATGGTTTTGTGACGATGTTACCGATGGAGGGGCGTTTCAAGAACCACTCGGCGCGAGACTTCTTCGCGGGGTGTCGCGCTCAGCTCCCGCACCGCCCGGCCCAGGGTGTCCACCCGGGGCAGTTGCAGGGTCGGCACGCCCGCGCACCAGAACGGACCGCCGTCGCCCGCCGACGACCCCGGGCACGGGCTGTCCCGGCTGCAGGCCGGCGCCGCGCACTACTTCGGCGACGACCTCGGCCGGTTCCGGTCCCGGATCGTGG